>JAHHJO010000532.1:0-3410 GCA_018680275.1 Bacteroidia bacterium | reverse complement strand
CTTGTCAAAAGGATCAACAAGAACCGGTTATTATAACAAGTATCGAACAGGCATTTGATATAACACCATGGCAAATCCTGGAACCTGGTCATGAAGGATATGAATTGATTATATCCACAAGTGAAGAGCAGGAATGCAGTAATAGTCTTCTTGACATTGCTTATGATTTGAATGGAGGGGTTCTTGAGATAGACATTTTGGGAGTCGATACCGATGGAGATTGTATTCCAGGTAATTCGTATCCCACCGAAAACATTCCACTTGGAAATGATCCGGGACAATATGACCTGGTAATCAAAATTGGCAGTAATATTGAAAACACAGGCCGCATTGAGCTTTCGGCAGAGAAAATGTCTTTAAGTATGAATGAAAGCTCAGGAATAACCCTGGCAGAAAACCAGATTTTTGATGTCCCGGACGGAATCACCTGGGGATATCTTGATAATCGTGTGGCCGGTACAACGGATTTGACGTCACTGGCTGGGATTATCCAACAGGAAATTGAAATGATCAATGGTATGAACGAAGGAAATTACGGTTATTTTGTCATTGGCGATTTACACAGTGTCGAAATCAAAGATGCCGGTCCTGCTGTAACGTCCATGCTTTTAGATGTCAGAGATCTTGCCAAATGGCAGAGACTGAAGGAATTGCTTGCTGAATTTGAAGGAAAATTCCCTGATATCCAATATGAATTTACACGCTGGGATGGCCTGCAGGTCTGGAACTGATTACAATTCGAATATAAATCCGCTCTTTTTCGCCAATTCATATTTTTCCGCATCAAATGAATATAACATAGCTGGTCTGTGAGCTACATTCTGTTGTTGTTCTTTTAATGCCTTCAGAATATGCATACTGAGTATCTTCTTTCTGAAATTTCTTTTATCCAGGTCTTTTTCAAGTATAGATTCATAAAGACGCTGCATTTCAGTTAGGGTAAACTTGGTGGGCAACAACTCAAACCCAATAGGCCTTAGTTTAACATTTTGCCGCAATCTCTCAAGGCAAGTTTGCATGATCTCATAATGATCATAAGCCAGGGAAGTAATGGCCCGAATTTCTTTCCATTCCACTTTATCGGCAAATGATGCAGCCCGAATGGATACATTGGTAATATTTACAAGAGAATAATAAGCAATCGTTATTACCCGACCCTTAGGGTGTCGGTTAACTTTTCCAAAAGTATGAACTTGCTCCAGGTATACATCCTTGACTCCTGTCAATTGTTCCAATACCCTTAAAGCAGCATCGTCCAAATCTTCGTCGGGATGTCCCCTATCACCAGGCAATGCCCATTGTCCCCCGTAAGGATCAGATCGTCTTTTAATCAACAGGACTTTCAATACATCATTGTCAAATCCGAAGATGACATTATCAACCGAAAACGCAGACTTGAAAAAATCGTTCTGAAAAGGCATCCAGACTTATTAGTTTTGATGTGAAAATATAAAATAATCTGTAATGAATATTAATCTGATAAGCGATACAGTGACTACACCCTCTGAAGGTATGCGAAAGACCATGGCAGCAGCTGAAGTCGGGGATGATGTTTTTGGTGAAGATCCTACGGTAAACAGGCTGGAAGATATGGCAGCCTGTATGTTTGGAAAAGAAGCTGCTTTGTATTGTCCTTCCGGGACAATGACCAATCAAATAGCCATCAAGACCCACACACAACCCCTTGATGAATTGATATGCGAAATCAATTCTCATGTCTACCAGTACGAAACAGGGGGATATTCATTTAATTCAGGTGTCGCAGTCAACCTGATACAGGGAGAATATGGCAAACTGAATGCTGAACAGATAAAAGATGCCATCAAAGCCACTTATGACTGGCTACCAAACACCAGCCTTGTCGTGATCGAAAACAGTACGAATAAAGGAGGCGGAAATTTCTATACACTTGATGAAATAAAAGAGATAAGAGCTGTGTGCCAGGAAAACAAACTGGCATTGCATCTTGATGGAGCCAGATTATTTAACGTCCTTGTAGAAACAGGCGACACCACCCTGGAAGTTGGTGAACAATTCGATTCCATTTCCATATGCTTATCCAAAGGTCTTGGTGCGCCAGTGGGGTCTTTACTCATCGGAAACAAAGAATTTATAAAGCAGGCGAGGAGATTCAGAAAAGTCATGGGCGGTGGAATGCGACAGGCAGGAATTATTGCCAGTGCAGGGATATATGCGCTCGAAAACAATGTTGACAGGTTGAAAAATGATAACGATCATGCCAAAAGGATAGGAAAAATTCTTGAGAATCAGGATTATGTAGAATCTGTACTACCTATACGAACCAATATTATCATATTCAATCTCAAATACGATACAGCAGATCAGTTCTTGGAGAAACTAAAAGCGCATCATGTGACCGCTCATGCTTTCGGACCAAAACAAGTAAGGTTTGTGACGCACCTTGATTTTACTAGTGAAATGATGGATGAACTTGAAAAGATTCTGAACCTGATTAATTAACTGGATTCTTCAGACTGGCCGCTACGTTTATTGATCTCATCACGGATCAGGGCCGCTTTTTCATAATCCTCGGTGTCCAAAACATCCTTAAGCATTTGTTTTAATGCTTTTAAGGAATACTGGTCATATGAATCAGGGCTGACTTCATCAGGCACGATTGTTTT
Organism: Bacteroidia bacterium; assembly: GCA_018680275.1. GTDB lineage: Bacteria > Bacteroidota > Bacteroidia > Chitinophagales > Saprospiraceae > RFSX01. The sequence continues at coordinate 765 of JAHHJO010000532.1, read as the reverse complement.
TTCCTTTTTATCTTCTTCATCTTCAAGGACCACACCTGCCTGCTCCATAATAAAGTCAAAAGTCGATATAGGGCTTTTAAAACGGACAGCCATCGCAATGGCATCAGATGTTCTTGAATCAATCACAAATTCTTCGCCGTCATTGACACAGACCAACTGGGCATAAAAGATACCGTCCAGCAAATTGTTGATCACTACTTCTTTCAATTCTACATTGAAGGTATCCAAAGTATTTTTGAACAGGTCATGGGTGAGCGGACGATTTGGAATCATCCTTTCCATGGCTACGGCTATAGCCTGGGCCTCAAATCCACCTATGACAATCGGCAACCTCCTGTTACCCGATACCTCTCCCAACACAACTGCATAATTATGTGACTGGGTAACACTATGTGAAAGGGCAACTATTTCAAGATCGATTTTCTTCATGGCTCAAATATAAAACTAAAGAATATGTATTTGTTGATCAGACACTATAAAAGAGGCCTAAATTATAAGCATAAATATTGATTATTTCACTCTAAAAGTCCACTATTTGTGGTTAAGAATTCGAGAAATCGGGATTTTGGGACTCCTAGAAGTCGGGAGTTTGGGATTTCCGGAGTTTGGGAAGTCGGGATTCAGTTACCTAATTCAATTTCAAGATTCATTTTGGCATTGTTCAATTCTGACAAGGCATGATAATCTGTTTGTTTCTTAGCCATTTGAATCCCTTCATTATAAGTTTGCATAGCTAAAATATTCTCATCCAGCTTTTCATAAAGC
>JAHHJO010000362.1:0-8016 GCA_018680275.1 Bacteroidia bacterium | reverse complement strand
AAATAAGCTTTTACATCCCATTCGAGCGGATCTAAAATTTCGCCAGTTCCTCTATACTTTCTTTGGAGTTCAGGATGATCATTGACATAGTTTAAAATTGTAAACCAATGTCCCGGAGGTGTTTCTGAATCAGGACCATCTGCCCAGAATTCCGCAAGAACTCTTGCATAATCTGAAAGTTTCACCAGGTTGGGTTCATATGGTTGCCCGGTAAAAGGATTCGACTCATGACCCTTACTGGCATCTCCTCCATCGAAGAAATCATAAAAAGAAGGGTAATCAGCATAGTCTGTCGGCAGGTCATTGATGTTACCCAGACTAGCCGGTGAGATGTCTATTGTTTTTGTATTAGCAGGATCAAGATGGCTTCCCCATACCGATACCATAGAAAATCCCCATTTGAACTGTTCTGAAGATTCGTTATTTTCTGTCAGTGAAAGATATGGAGGATCTCCGGGATCATGATATACCCAATAGTCATCTCCATCTCTCGTATGAATAGTCAGGTCATCATCAGTCAATGCAAAAGGGGTCACATTACCCCACTCCGGAGAAAGGAAATCAGGCGTATTGAATGGTATGACGTTTCCTGATTGATCAATAAATATTTGTAATGTCAATGGTTGCCATCTATTGGGGTCATTGAGTGTTCCAGCACCCGGGAATTCAACAAGCAGGGGTTCATTGACAGGTTCGTAATATTCATTGGCATAATCCATGAGTTGATTGGATCCGTCCTGGTATCCGAAAGAGATAATATGTTGAGCGATATAGTTACCCAAAGCGGCAGGTTCTCCTGTCGTATAATCAATTGAGGAGAAACTGGGGTCGTAGCCCATATTATTCATCTTATCTGTAATCAAGGAAAATATAATACCTGCACCGGGGGAATTGATGAACCGATTAACCATCAGTCTGTATATCGCAAAACTTATGGCCTCTTCAATTGCTTCTTCTTTATCACCGTTATAAGTAAACCCATCAAACGGGCAGAAATAATCCCCCGTGGTATTACCCAGGAAAAATGGATCTGCTGTTTCATCAAATACAGCCCAGATATCATACATCATAATCGAACTATGCCATAAGTTTCGTGCATGCACGGTAGGTCTGGCAAAATCATTACGGACACCTGTCAGGATAATCTCATTCCATTCTCTGGCAATACTGTGATCCTGTGAACAAACAGGCAAGGTCAAACCTGAAATAAACAAAAGAATTAATGTTCGGGTTAGGATATGTCTCATTCATTATACTTTCATGTGCTATCTAAAGCACTGTTATACAGAAGCATAAAAATAAGATATATATTTAATTTGAAAGACGCAGATTTATCAAATATTATAAAGCATCCATTATCTCCTTCTCGAGTTTCCTGACTTACTTCCAGTACCACCCATTGGTTTCAATGCATATGTGAATGATAACATAAAGTATTGTCCCAATGATAAAATTTCAGAGTTTTCAATATAATTCAGTGTACTTGTTCTGCTAATTCCAAGATTCTGATTGAGAATATCGAATACAGAAAATTTAATCTCTCCTCTTTGATTGGCAAGAATAAATTTAGAGATACTGGCCGTCCAGATAGGAATAATTTGCTCTTCGCCAAATGCCTCCTCCGAATAAAAGTCAACAGAGATCCTTGTTTCAAATGAAATAGAGTTCTTTATATTATAGGTGAAATCCGCGAATAAAGACTGGTTGAAATATTCCTGGCCTGCGTTTTCATTGTCTGCATAATTGTTGATATTATAACCCCAGGAACCACCCAAATTCCAATCGATAGTACTCTTGTTCCTGTTTTCAATCAGCAATCTGACATTTCCATTGTAGCTGTTCCGCATGGTTTCCAGGTCATTAAGAAAAATGGGTCCGTTACCATAACCTAACCGGGTTCTTATATTTGTTTTTATCCCAAGAGATCTTATCGGTGTGGCATAGGTAAAGGAACCGTTCAATGACAGATTATAATCTACATTGATTGATTGCCGGATTTGTGTGCCCTGCTCTTTGATCGTTTGATTGGTGATATCGTTTTTTGTATAGCTTGCACTTAAGAAAGCAAAAATACTCCTGAAAGAGAACTGGTCATAATTGATATAATGCAACCTGAGGTTGTGACGGTATTCAGGCACCAGGTCAGGATTTCCAATATAAATATTCTGCGGATCTGTATTGTCGAATACCGGCTGTAGTTGGGTAAGTGAGGGATCATTGACACTCGTGTTGTATCGCAACCTTATATTATGAGATTGACCTAATTCGTGTCTGAAACTTACCCTTGGTAAAAACCTGAATACATCATTTTCTATCAGGATATCCCTGGAAATGACATCTCCATCCATTGCAGAATTCTGCAAAGCACCTTCGACTGTCAATTGTGTTACTTCAGAATTCATATGAAGAGCAACAGCTAACCTGTCATAAACATAATCGCGCGTATAATGACTGCTTAAATTATCATTTAAGATCAAATCATTATTAATGTCATCATATACATCTCTGAGTATTTCCTCATTATAGTTTTGCCGGTTGTATTTAAACTCAATAAACTTATTCTCCCAGATAGGTCTTACAAATGAACCATTGAACGAATAACTAAGCTGGTCATCATTCTGAAGTTGTTGTTGTACAATCTGCTCTGTCATTTTCAGGATCGGATCGTTGGGATAGTCGGTAATATCGGAATTGAGGTCCGCATCTGTTAAATTATCGGTTGAATTAATTGCAGCCCTGAGCGTTAATGTGCTTTTGGATATCTGTCCAAATTTTTTCCTGTATAATAAAGATCCGGAAGGATTGGTTTTTTCTCCATTTGAATTATAGATGTTATCGACTTCGTTTTCAACATTTTCGATTTCATCAAATATCCTGCTTAAGGATCCGGATGCCAGGTCTCCATTATTGATTGAAAGCCCGGTGCGCAACCTCAAATCCTGGGAAGAATCGATTTCATGGTTTAATTCAAGATTGAATCTGTGGCCCGTGCTGTTACTGATTTGATCAGAATTATTGTCTGTAATGTAACTTCCTTCAGCCAAGAAGTTTTCTCTTATTGTGAGCTGATCTACTTCATTTTCTATATCGTTCAGAAAGTAACTGACAGACAAATCTGTTTTATCGCTAAAATCATAATTGAAGTTTAACCCCCCTGCATTCGTCGTTACAAATCCATTACTCAATCCATTGGAGATAGGAATATTCATTCCTCCTCTTCCACCTCCCATAAATCCACCCATACCTCCCATGAAGCTGACATAGTCATTTACAGAGAAGCCTTGTTGATTTGTATTATTAAAATTACCGATAGCTGAAAACTGCATTTTATTATTGAAGCGATTGAAAGACAAGTTTCCAAGGTATCTATCGTCAGTTCCATATCCTGCAGTCAAAGACCCGAAATTTCCTTTTTTCCGATCTTCCTTCAATTCAAGGTTGATTGTCTTTTCTCTTTCTCCATCATCTACGCCCGAGAATTCTGCCATATCGGATTGTTTGTCATATATCTGGACTTTTTCCACTGCATCTGCAGGCAGGTTTCTCGTTGCAATCTTTGGATCATCACCAAAAAACTTTTTACCGTCAACCAAAACTTTTTGCACATCTTCTCCCTGGGCTTTGATAGATCCGTCACTTTCTACTTCAACGCCCGGAAGTCGTTTCAACAGATCTTCCACTACATCATTGGGCTGGGTTTTAAACGCATCGGCGTTATATTCAAGAGTATCATCTTTTACAAGGATTGGTGTTCTTTCTCCTTCAATGATTACCTCTTCAATATTTGTTGATGCTTGCTTCAGGATAATGGCTCCAAGTTCCAAAACGGCATCCTCTTTACGCACTATAACTTTATCGGTAAACTGATCGTAACCCAAATATGTGATTTGGAGGAGATAATCGCCTTCCTTCACTCTTTTAATCGCAAATTCTCCCTTTTCATTTGTCAGTGAAAATGAAACCATTGTAGAATCTGCTTCTGAAAGCAGAACAACTGTTGCACTTATAAGATTTTCATTGTTTTTATCTATTACCGTTCCCCTGATGTCTGCCTGGGATGATAAGTTTGTCAATGAAGCGAGAATACATATTAGAAATAGAATGTTTTTCATTGTCATGGTTTATCTGTGCATTCTCATAAAGTGTCCCCTTCTGCTACCCCATTCCTGTTCTCTTTCCTTGATCTTTTCTTCACGTATCTTTTCAAATTCTTCGCGTGTTACTTTCTTTCCATCTTTTGGCTTCTTAATCTCATCTTCTTCAATGCTTCTTAAATCAATATCAATCGCAGTGATTGTCCGCAGACCATCGTTGATATCAAGATGAAGAATAAGGCCGGGTAAACCGGAAAAATCCCCAGGACCTGTTGAAACGGGAACCATGGGCGTGAACCATGCAATGATGGTCTGAGTCGAGTCCTGGTGAATGGCTTTCTGGCACAAAAACTTACCTACTTGTTTTTGTTCTGCTGTAATTTTCCATTTAAAGGGTTTCCTTTCTCCTTTAATCAGGAAATCCTTCCCAAAGAAATTTTGTTTATCTAAGGACTGGTTATCTTCGAAACTGGTGTAATACATATTATCCTGATTCCGACCTCCAAAACGCCCATGCCCTCTGCCTCCTCGTTCACCTCTGAATTCACGTGGTTTTTCCTGGCTGCTTGTATCAACCACATTCTGGTACATCGCTTCTGAAGAATTAAAGAGAAGGTATTTTTTTGATGACCGGAATTCTGGTATTCTATCTTTTCGTGATTCCATTTCAGGAGGAAGTCCTTTATGGATATTTACTTTATCTTCATAAATGATCTTCCCGGAATTATTTTGAGAGAGGAGCAGGCTGCTTTGAAAAAATATAATCAGCAGCAATATTAGTGTTCTCATTAGCTATTCTATTTCTTTTTAAAAGTTAAGGTGTTAACTGTCTTTAGACTTGGTGACAATAAAAAGGTTTAATTTTACAACAAAATACTTCTATTTTCCTTTTTATGAACATCACTTTGCTTGTAATATCAGTTATAATTATCCTTTTCCTTGTGTTGTTGATGACTTCAATCAACTATGAATTCTATTCCAGGACTAAAGTTGAAATCAATGCACCGGCTGAATTCACATTCCAGCGCACATTGGATATAGATGTCATGAAGAAATGGTTCAGTTCTCCTCAACTTGAATTTATCGGTCAGGAGAATATCAGTGGCTATAAGAATGAAATTGGAAGCAAATGGAAATTGATTTTTTCAAGCAAGAAAGGTGTGCGTATGGAAATGCTCGAGACGATCACTGATTTTGCGGAGAATGAAAAAATTTCATTTGATCTTACAGATCCATTTTTCAAGTTTCATGTCAAAATGCTATTCAAGGAAAACAATGGCAAGACAGTCATTCATGAAGAGTTAAGAGGAAAGTCCGGAAATCATTTTTTCAATGCCATGATGCGTGTTTTTGGAGGAAAATCTCGCCGGGTTAAAAAAGAACAGTACGCAATTCTTAAGGAGATTATCGAAGCAGAGTTCAGTACGATGGACGAAAGTGAATAAGTACTGCTTACGATATAGATCAAATTAAACCCATTCCTAAAGCTATCGAAATTAGTATCAGCATCAATGCAACAATAATTTGCAGTGAGACAATTGTGACTTTCTTCAAAAGTTTATTTCCTATAAAGGCACCCGCCATTGCAGACAGAGTAGCGCATATAACCAGGGTCATATTATCCGTTAACCCTGCCTCCCCGATTCTTGTAGCATAGATGCCCAGTCTTGTGAAGTCAACAAAGGTGGATACAACAACAGCGGTTCCAATAAATGCTTCTTTAGATAATCCTGCCTTAATAAGGAAAGCACTTCTAAGCGCACCCTGGTGCCCTGATAGTCCTCCAAAAAATCCACTAAGAAATCCACCCAGCGATAACCTGTTTCTTGCGAATTCCAATTCTCTCAGACTTGGAACCAGGTCCATGATCGCAAAGACGAGGAGTAAAATTGAAATGATAAACTTCACCGGGTACACGACAAGCTGTTTGTCAAATAAATTGTAACTGAACAATGGTTCTGCATCAGGTATATTTAATAATAGCCAGGCACCAAGGACAGCAGCGATTACTGCAGGCACACCAAATTTAACAAGAACAGACTTATCAGCATTTTTACCTACCAGTATGATCTTGAATATATTGTTAAAGAAATGTACCAGTCCGGTCAGTGCAATAGCAAGCTCTACCGGAAAGAATATCATAAAGATTGGTGTCAGGATAGTACCCAGACCGAAGCCGGAAAAGAATGTCAGGATTGCTACGAGAAATGCTACAATTGAAATAATGACTATTTCCACGTTCTTTGTTTTATTAAAATAAATTCAAAACCCACTGGCTGCATCATCTCCACGCCTGTCACCAGCAGCTTCTATTTTCCCACCAGGATTAATAACAATAGTTTCAACTTTACCAATTGGACTCCTGACCTTAGTTTGATGGCCAATGTCTTTCAGGGTATGAATAGTTATGCTGTCTAAACAGTCTTCTTCAAGGTATATCTGATCAGGTAACCACTGGTGATGAAAACGGCACGCATTGGTTGCTGTAGCAGCATCCATTTCAAAATCAATAATATTCGTTATTGTCTGAAAGACTGAAGTAATTATTGTAGAGCCTCCAGGTGTACCTGTAACGATCACTGGAAGATTGTCTTTAAGGACAATGGTTGGAGTCATCGAACTCAGCATTCGTTTGTTGGCCTCTATCTTGTTAGCTTCCTGTCCAACCATGCCAAAGTAATTTGGTGTACCCGGTTTCACACTGAAGTCATCCATTTCATTATTAAGAAAAAATCCCGCACCATCGACCAGGACTTTCGATCCATAGGCAGTATTCAATGTCGTAGTCAATGATACAACATTTCCTTCCTGGTCTATAATAGAAAAATGCGTCGTCTCTTCCGACTCTTTAATTCCACCCCAGCTGACCGAATTACTCGGTGTGGTTTTCTCTGGATCAAAATTGCTGATCCTGGATCTGTTATAACTGCTATCTAACAATTGCTCCTGGGGTACGGGATAAAAGTCCGAGTCACCCAGGTGCTTGGATCGGTCAGCATAAGCACGTCGTTCGCATTCAGCAAAGAGGTGTATATGATCAGGCGAATGAAAACCCATTTTGTTTAAATCGAAATCCTCTACCATCTGGAGCAACTGGCATAAGATGATTCCACCGGAACTCGGTGGCGACATTGATATTATTTCATAACCCCTGTAATTGCACCTTATTTCTTCCCGCCACACTGACTTATAATCTCTTAGATCTTCATAAGAAATCAATCCGCCATTTACTTTCATCTCATTGACTAATGAATCAGCGACCCATGAACTGTAGAATCCTTCTCTCTTGTTGTCCCTGATAGTTTCAAGGACCCTGGAAAGATCTTCCTGTATAAGTAAGTCTCCTTTCTTCCAGGTGTGATCAGTCGTATATGCACTTACTTCATTATTCAACTCTTTAATGTTCTTACTGTATTTGTTTAATCTCCTTGCCTGCTTATCGGTTATTTGGAAACCTTCTTTGGCAAGTCGAACAGAAGGCTCAACTAATAATTTCCAGTCTTTTAATTTACTCAGTTTTTCAAATGACCTGATCATGCCATCCACTGTACCTGGGACTCCTACTGCAAGGTGACCTTTTAAACTCAGATCTCTCACCGGGTTACCAATCGAATCAAGGTACATGTCTCTGTGTGCTGCTGCTGGCGCTGTCTCCCTGAAGTCAAGGGCAAAGACATCTCCGTCATTCATTCTTGCAACCATAAAGCCACCTCCCCCAATGTTACCTGCCACAGGATAACAAACTGCCAGTGCAAACTGAACAGCAATTGCAGCATCTATTGCATTGCCTCCACGCCTCAGGATGTCAGCACCAATTAAAGACGCTTCAGGATGGGCTGATACTACAGCTGCTTCACTGACACTGATCTGTTTTGCAGTTCTGATTGACGGTGAAGATTGCTTGCAACCAGCTATAAGAATT
>JAHHJO010000524.1:0-2567 GCA_018680275.1 Bacteroidia bacterium | reverse complement strand
GGGTAGAAGAGCCTTATATCAGGGCCCAGATTATAACAATGCCGGAGTTTATAGGATCTATCATGACACTGGCAATGGATAAACGTGGTGAACTCACCAAGCAAAATTATTTAACGACCGATAGAGTCGAATTGACTTTTGAAATGCCATTGGCAGAAATCGTATTTGACTTTTATGATAAATTAAAATCGATATCAAGGGGTTACGCGTCATTTGACTATACTCCAATTGACTACAGGAGCTCGGACCTGGTCAAACTCGATATCAAGTTAAACGGTGATAATGTGGATGCAATGTCATCCCTGGTGCACAGGTCGAAAGCGGATTCATTTGGTCGTCGAATTTGCAAGAAACTTAAAGATTTACTGCCCAGGCAACAATTCCTGATTGCTATACAGGCTGCTATAGGTCAAAAGGTCATTGCAAGAGAAACGATCAGTGCGATGCGTAAAGATGTGACCGCCAAATGTTATGGTGGTGATATCACGCGTAAACGAAAATTACTGGAAAAGCAGAAAAAAGGAAAGAAGAAAATGAGACAGATCGGAACAGTCCAGGTGCCTCAAAAAGCATTCCTGGAAGTTCTGAAAATCAATGACTGATTTCTAATCCATTTCAAATGTATAGCTTACAATTTTCATGATCGGCCGATTGGTTTCCGGGTCTGTATTTTCAAGATAGATATCTATTTCTATTGTTTCGGAAGCTTCCTTCTCGGAACTGTCAAAAACAGCGTGAATTGTGCCTTTTTCACCAGGGGCAACTGCTTTCCTGGGCCAGTCCAGCGTGGTGCATTCGCAAGCAGACACTAGTTCAATTTTTATCGCTTCGTTACCATCGTTAATAAAATCGAAATTGAGTTCTCTTTTTTCTCCCCTTATTACTTTACCAAGTTCCTGGTGGGGATCATCAAAAGTCATTTTTACAATTCTCTGGGCATCTGCAAAAGTGATAGCTTCCTGATCTACGTAATAATCAGTGCTATTATATGATGAAACATCGCCCGGAATTTGCAATAATAATGTCAAGATGAATAGAATCATTTGCCTGTGTTGATTACAGTTCAAATTTCTGTTTTTAAAACAGGTTTTTCAGCTAACAAAAAGTTAAAGTCAATTCTTGCCAAAATCATTGAACATACTCGCCAGTGGATCCTTGAACTGCATACTTCTGATAAGAAATTGCTTGCTGATCACCTCATATTCAGTAAGACCATGAAGGATCAGTTCTTTAAGTAAATATTTGTGCTGATCATCGATCTTCATTTTCTGAAGTATTGTGTCAAGACCAGCTACGGCATCGAGCATGGCTTCATATTGCTTTTGGTCCGCGTCATTCAACAGATCAAGTTCATTTCCATCACTGAACCATTTTCGGACTTCACGGTAAATATCATCCTGTTCTTTTCTCTGTGCCAAATCCGGGTGTTCAAAGTAATCAAGGAAAAGTTCTTTTAGTGCACCACTAATGAGGTGCAGTGCGACATTATACGGACCTTCCTGTTCTCCTTCATAGACCAATTCAACCTTGCCGGTAATAGATGGAATAACACCCCAGAAATCCGAGATTCTTGCAACGGCATTCTTTTCGCGGTTCTTCAACATCCGTCTTTCAATATTACTGTAAAGATTTTCAAGCGCAGAAATACTCAACCTGGCGGAAACACCACTTTTTTCATCTATGTACTCACTTTTCCTTGCTTCGAAAACAACCATTTCCAACAAGTCCTTGATGAGTTCTGGAATAATGATATTGTTTCTTACATCTTCCGGTGTGGCGATTTCCTGTTTGGTTATACTTTTAGCGATATCAAGAGTCTTGGGGTAATGGGTCAGGATCTGGCTTTCAATCCGATCTTTGAGGGGTGTGATAATACTCCCCCTGTTTGTATAATCTTCCGGATTCGCGGTGAATATGAACAGGATGTCCAGGGGCAGCCTGATTTTGAATCCCCGGATCTGGATATCTCCCTCCTGTAAAATATTAAATAGCGAAACTTGTATCCTTGCCTGCAAGTCGGGCAGTTCATTCAACACAAAAACAGAACGGTGTGAATGCGGGATCAGTCCGTAATGTATAACCCTGGGATCAGAATAAGGAAGCTTCAGCGATGCCGCTTTGATGGGATCTACATCTCCGATAAGATCAGCAATACTCACATCCGGTGTGGCCAGCTTTTCAACATACCTGTCATCGCGGTGTATCCATTCTATTGGTGTATCATCACCAAGCTCTTCAAGGATGCTTTTGGCATGATCGGTTATAGGATGCAAAGGATCTTCATGTAATTCAGAATCTTTGATCACCGGGATATATTCATCGAGCAGTCCTGTGGTCAACCTGGCTATCCTTGTTTTTGCCTGACCTCTCAACCCGAGAAGCAGGATATTGTGTCTTGACAGCAGCGCTCTTTCGAGGTCAGGTAATACAGTGTCTTCGAATCCAAGGATACCTTCGTAATTCGTACTGCCATCAGATATCATATTCCTCAGATTGTCCCTGATCTCATCTTTTATGCTACGGTATTGGTACCCTGAAGCTTTGAGTTCTCCTAATGTGTGTATGCT
>JAHHJO010000413.1:0-4196 GCA_018680275.1 Bacteroidia bacterium | reverse complement strand
AGTCTGGCCCTGGTTGATGAAATAGGATTCGTAAGTGCACTCGCTTTGGTTGATGCCTCAGTCAGTACACTTGCCGATGCATTTGCTCTTGTGGATGGTATTGCCCTTGTTGATGGCTTGGCTCTTGTCGATGGGAAAGCATTGATTGATAAATTAGGTGTGAGCTCATTTACAGATGCGTTTGCACTGGTAGATGGCAAAGCCCTGGTTGATGGCTACGCTCTGGTCGATGCCATGGATTACTTTTTGGATGGGACAGCCCTGGTCGATGCACTTGCTCTTGTTGATGCAAAAGCCCTGGTTGACGGAAAAGCCCTTGTCGATGGCTTGGCCCTTGTCGATGGCACTGCATTGATAGATGCATTAGGCGTGGCAACATTGGCTGATGCCTTTGCTCTTGTGGATGGAAAGGCACTGGTAGATGGAAAGGCCCTCGTCGATGGAAAAGCCCTGGTAGACGGATTGGCATTGATTGATGGTACCGATAATCTTGTTGATGCACTAGCCCTGGTTGACGGAAAAGCCCTTGTCGATGCGAAAGCGCTTGTCGATGGCCTTGCTCTTGTCGACGGCAAAGCATTAGTTGATGGCATGGCCCTGGTCGATGGAGTTGCCTTGGTGGATAAAAGTGGTTCAATCAGCCAGGCTGCATTGGACGACGCATTTTCATCTGTTCCTGATTCGACATCCGTCAATGGATTACCTGTAGCCAATGCAAAGGCTCTTGTAGATGCAAAGGCCCTTGTGGATGCATTGGCTTTAGTCGATGCACTGGCACTTATAGATGGAAAAGCCCTTGTCGATGGCAAAGCACTTATCGATGCTTTTGCCCTTGTAGATGGTGTGGCCTTGATTGATGGTGTAGCCATGGTAGACGGAAAGGCTCTTGTGGATGGCACAGCATTAGTTGATGGTATCCAGGTAGCTTTTGCTGATGGAGCCAGTTTACTCAATGGTGTGGCACTGGTTGATGCCGAAGAAGGCACAAATACCAATGTGATGGATGAAGCAGTTGTTATTCTAAGTGCTGCATCAGGAATGGATAGTATAACGGTAGATACCGTAAAATCCATTAATATATTGACAGGATATGAAGCAGGTACACACTGGATCGTCCCTGGTACTTTATTCTCTGAAAATTATGAAGCAAGCTATTTGCCCGGTAAGGTGACAATCGAACCTAAAGACCTGGATATCATAATAGATGATAAATTAATTTACAGTGGAGATGACCTGCCTGATTTTACGGCCCAGTTTAATGGGCTTGTGCCAGGAGCTACTTGTACTTTCGATCAGCCTTTGTCGGATCATATTGCTACAATAGGAGATTTTGCAAGCACTGAAGTTGGGCAGAATTTTATAGCTTGTTCAGATGGAGTTATAAGAACAATAACTTTTGATGTTGCCAGTGTAACAAAACCAGGAAATGCATTATTGGTCATTGCTACAGGCAACGAAACTAAATTTTCGAACAACTGGATTCATTCACAAAATGTGTACATCAATAATACAGGATTATTGACAATTACTTTATCCGATAATGTACCCGTAACTGAGGGATTAACTTATTGTTTTAGTCTTGGCGAGACAGGAAACTTTGGTGGTACAATAAAATTCAATCTTTCTGATGTAATACCAGATGGAAATTTTTTCCAAAATGGGGTAGAATTTCCGGCAAATGATCTCAAGTATTCTCTTGAAATTGCCCCGGCGCTTGATGACAAGTTGAACATTGTATACGAGGTTTTGAACTATAACGGAGATGCAGGTTCATATACGATCACAGCAACGGCCTCCAATCCGAATTATAATATCACTGTTTTTGATGGCACATTAACAGTTAATGGTTGTGGAGCTGCTGATCCGACCGAGATTACACTCCCTGTCGATCAAAGTGTAAATTTGGAATCCAGCACATGTTCAGTTCCTATTGAATTCGAGGTAGACTTTAACCATGCCTGCGAGATTCGAAAGATTAATTACAACATTTATAATCAAGCATATGATCAACTTCAATCATCACCAATATTTGAATTGAACCCTGCAGAATTGGGCGCACTTCAATTCACAGTTAGTGATACTCTACAAAGTTCGCTCGATGGATTTTCGGGGGACCAGGCCATATACAATATCATCGTTTTTGCCAGCGATTCTAGCGGAACGGTTTTAGCGAGTGATACGATATCCTATACGGTCACCATGGCTCCCAGGATATTATTACCTTATACTAATGCAGACTATACAGATTTTGAATTTAATCCTTCAGAAGAAGTTTATCTAATATCTGAAATAGATGCGGCAGACTTACCGGAAACGGATTACACTTTTTCTGTTTGGTTTAAAACCACAGATCCTGAAGCCAGTATTTCTGTAATGACTGTGGGTAGTAATTTGTTTGAAATAAGGGACAGAGAAGTTTTCCTGAACGGTGGTGCAGTTACAGCAAGAGTCTTCGGCAATGGTGCCAATAGTGAGTATGTTGCTACTGATGGTTCTGTAAATTATGCAGATGGTTCCTGGCACCTGGCCATGCATGTGATAGAAGCAGGCGTCGGACAGGCCTTATATGTAGATGGGGTTCTTGAATCAACAGGATCTTTTGATGCTTCTGAAAACACGAGTGCGGACAGGGTTGTTGTAGGATATGTGCCATTTTTAGCTGGATACCATGGAAGTTCCGCTTATGATGGAGAAATCTATGGGTACAGAGTGTACAATAAAGCTTTAACAGCTGCGGAAGCTTTTGATGCTTATGACACTGGTAATGTTCCTCCGAATTCATTGCTCATGTTGATACGACCACAAGTGGATATAGGAGCTGACATCGTACTTAATGGCTTTGTTGATCTTGCATTCCAGACAGGAAATGAAGCCATACCGGGAGACAATTTTGCATCCATTATTAATTCAAGTTTCCTCAAATTCCTTGCAGATGATGTGAGTTGTACAGCAACTCCTATTGTTAATTTGCCTATAGAGAACTGTGATCCAGACTACACGAATACCTGGTTTGTTGATGTTGCTGTTGAAAAAATTGGTGAAGGGTTTTATCCCGGTGGTTCAGCAATAGTTGACCCGTTTTCAAATGCAGCTTCAGAAATACAAATAAGTTTGAACAGCACAAATCCAATTAACCCGGATGGATATACAGCAGGACGGTATGAAGCAACCTTGAAGGACCAGGCTGGCGGTGAGCCTACCTATGTACCATTCACAATTTTTAATCCGGAAACTGTTTTAACAGGGCCGGCAGAAATTACTCTCGAACATTGTGAATCAAATTTTGATGTCCAGGTAGACTTCAATCATATTTGTAGTATCGATAAATTAAGGATCAGGACGACAGATATAAATTTTGCTTTAATTTCTGAAGATACGATACAAATGTCTGGTTCTGATTATGAAAACGGTTATTATGTGCATTCAGATGGCATACTGGAAAATGAAACTAAAAACTATTTCTTCTATGCACTTGATTCAAATGACAAAGTACTAAACGATCCTTACTTATGGACAAAAGTTATTTCGGCTCCAGGAGACACCCCTGAGCTGGACAGTCTTACTCTTGTTGGTGGAACCAATTTATTTGATGTAAACCTATCAGGTTTTTGCGATGTCCAGGTAGATTTTGAACTCCATTATAATGCCTGTAGTGCAGATCCGTTTGATTTGGAATACACAATCTATAAGTCATCAGGTGGTGGTTTCGATCCAAATGATCCGATACAATTCAGTTATGTAGAGACCATTACCAACTTAAGCTATAATGCAGGTTTGGATAAGTATACCCATACTTTTATAGATGGTCTTAGCACAGGAGAATGGTGGATCAAGTTTGAAGTTGTCGGAGGCAGCAGTCCTTGGTTAGCTCAAAAAATCATTGTTAACGATTACCCGGATCCTGAGCTGACTGGACCAACAGATCAGATCATCGATATAGAAGCGAATGGATGTGATGGAGAATATATTGTTGACCTGGATCTCAGTTATATCTGTATTAATAAACCTAAATATATTGTCTATCCACGAGGATTGGATTATGCTGTAATTGATACCGTAACACTTTCCAGTGTCAGCACAGATTCAAATTCTACCTGGTTTTACAAGTCTGATGATTTTTCTTATCACGCACCGATTTACCTGACCTCTGGTAATGTATTCAACCTCAATTACCAGTTCCTGGATCATTATTATTC
>JAHHJO010000109.1:0-3877 GCA_018680275.1 Bacteroidia bacterium | reverse complement strand
GACTTAAGCCGTCCATACAATAGTCAATCGGATTTACCGGTTTATTATTGATTCTCACTTCATAGTGCAGGTGCGGTGCTGTTGAAGTTCCGGAACTTCCAACTGTCCCTATCTTTTGACCTTTTGTCACAACATCTCCGACATTGACACTAATTTCATTCATATGCGCGTACAAGGTGGTGTATCCAAATCCGTGATCAATTATGATATTCCTGCCGTATCCAAGCTTTTTCTTTTCAACTCTTTGAACAATACCATTGCCTGTCGCCTGAATAGCAGTTCCTCTTGGTGCAGTAAAGTCAATGCCTTTATGGAATTTTTTGATTTTGTGAACCGGATGGATTCTTATACCAAAACCAGACATATTATGCATTTTTCTTTTAAGCTTGTCTTCCTGAACTGGTTTGATTGAAGGAATGGAAATCAGTTTTTCTTCCCTTTGTTTGGCAAGAGCAAAAATTGTATCCAGGGAATTTCTTTGTAATGCCAGTTTGTATTTGAGTCTTTCAACCTTTTGCCTTGTTTCACTGATAAGAGCATCTGAATTTTCAAGATTGGAATAATACAGGTTATTCTCATTACCCCCTGTACCACCTTCCCATACTGCGACATCAATAGGATCAATTCCAAAAATGATTCTATGGACTTCTGCATCCCTGTTTTGAAGTTCTTCGACCTGTGAAGCGATATTCTCAAAATCTGTAGACAAGGAATTGAACTGGTACTCCATCTGTCCAAGTTCTCTTTTCATTGCCATTTCATTTGGTGTTGGGATCACTGTATATGCAAGTGTATACAGTCCGAATGAACAGCCAAGTAACAATACCAAAAACCCGAAAACCCTCAGAAGCTTCTGCTTCCAGTTGAGTTTGACCTTGTCGTATGTTAGGGTGTTTTGATTAAAAACGTATTTCTCTCTTCTCATTGTCACCTTTAGAATAATAAATTAGTTTTGTTTTGCAGTTTGAGAGTAAACGATCATTAGGTAATTTGCGCCTCTAAAATAGCTCTGTAACAGCTAATTACAAAATATATTGTGATATAAAATTGTCTCATATATAAAATTGTCTAATATTAAAGTAACACATATTATAATATTTATGAATATAAAAAAGGCTATTTATCAATTAGATGTAATATTATAATCATACAATTTCACACAACAAAAAAATGAATTCAGCTCAAATCAGACAGACCTTTTTGAATTATTTCTCAGATAAAGGACACCAGATAGTGCCTTCTGCCCCTATTGTTGTCAAGGATGATCCTACTTTAATGTTTACAAATGCAGGGATGAATCAGTTCAAAGATTCCTTTCTTGGCCACTTGAAGTCTGAATATCCGCGTATTGCAGATACCCAGAAATGTCTTAGGGTATCGGGTAAGCACAATGACCTGGAAGAAGTAGGAAGGGACTCCTATCATCACATGATGTTTGAAATGCTTGGAAACTGGTCTTTTGGAGATTATTTCAAGGAAGAAGCCATCTCGTATGCATGGGAACTGCTGACCGAAGTCTACGGCATAGATCCGGACAAGCTCTATATCACTGTATTTGGAGGAGATAAAATTGATAAGACTTCAGAAGACAAAGAGGCTGCTGATATCTGGAAAAAATACATCAGCGAAGACCGTATCCTTTATTTTGATAAAAAGGACAATTTCTGGGAAATGGGTGATACTGGTCCTTGTGGTCCTTGCTCGGAAATTCATGTAGACCTCAGGTCAGATGAAGACAAGAAATTGAAACCCGGGAAAGAGCTGGTTAATGAAGATCATCCGCTTGTTATAGAGATCTGGAATCTTGTATTTATCCAGTACAACAGGAAATCTGATGGCAAATTGGAAAATCTCCCTGAGAAACATGTGGATACAGGAATGGGTTTTGAAAGATTATGCATGATTCTCCAGGGTAAAACCTCTAATTACGAGTCAGATATATTTCAGCCCTACATCAAAAAACTTGAAGAGAAAGCTGGCATAAAATATACAAATGATTACAGCGGGGACAGCATGAGTGATATTGCGATGCGGGTTATCACCGATCATATTCGCGCTGTTTCATTTACGATTGCAGATGGAGAGATGCCAGGAAATACAGGAGCTGGATATGTAATCAGAAGGATTCTGAGAAGAGCGGTCCGATACTACTATTCATTCCTGGGGATCAATGAACCTTATATTCATAGTCTGATCCCTTTGCTTGCTGAACAGTTTAAGGACATCTTTCCAGAACTTGAAGCACAGAAAGAATTCGTTTCCAAGGTCATACTTGAAGAGGAAAAATCTTTTTTGCGAACGCTTGCTGATGGTCTGAAAAGATTGGAATTGCTCAAAATAGATGATGGAACACTGAGTGGCCAGGATGCTTTCGAATTATATGATACCTATGGATTTCCTTTTGACCTTACCAGGCTGGTTGCTGAAGAGAAGGGATGGCGTGTAGATGAAAAAGGCTTTGTCCAGGCCTTACAGGAACAGAAAGACAGAAGTCGTGCAGATGCTGAAAAACATACTTCAGACTGGGTCGACATACATGGTGGCGCAGAAACAGAATTTGTAGGTTATGATCAATTGACTGTCGATAATTCCAAAGCTCTTAAGTACAGGATAATTACTGAAAAAGGGACAGACTTCATTCAGATGATATTGTCTAAAACTCCTTTTTATCCTGAAGGTGGGGGACAAGTAGGAGATACTGGAATTTTATTATTTGGCGAAGAGCAAGTCAAAGTTCTGGATACGAAAAAAGAAAATAATATAATCATCCATTACATAGACAAAATCCCTCAAGATCCAACGGTATTGGTTAAGGCCACAGTAAATGCTGATAAAAGAAAACTTACGGAAAACAACCATAGTTCAACACATTTGATGCATGCCGCATTAAGACAGGTTCTTGGAAGTCATGTCCAGCAGAAAGGATCTCTAGTAAGAAATGACTTACTGAGGTTTGATTTTTCTCATTACGAAAAAATGACAGACGAAGAAATCCAGCGGGTCGAACATATTGTCAATGATCGCATCAGGCAGAATATCATGATCAAAGAAGATCGTACTCTACCCATTGATGAAGCCAAAGAGGCAGGAGCTATGATGTTATTCGGAGAGAAATATGGTGATTCAGTGCGCATGATCACATTTGACAATGAATTTTCTGTAGAGTTATGTGGAGGATGCCATGTCGATGCCACAGGACAGATTGGGCAATTCAAGATTGTTTCAGAAACCGGTATTGCAGCCGGGGTAAGAAGAATCACAGCGATTACAGCAGATGCTGCTCAATCATATTTAGATGAAAAACTTCATGAACTTGAATCAATCAAGGCCTTGTTCAAAAGTCCGAAAAACCTTTATGACTCAGTATCAGAACTTCAGGAAGAGAACAGGAAGCTTAAAAAGGAACTGATGAAGATAGAAGCTTCAAAAGCCGGAGATTTGCAAAGTAGTCTGAAAGAGAATGTCAGGTCTGTAGATGGTATGAATATCCTTGCAAGGAAAATTCCTTTGAATGATTCCAAGGCTGCAAAGACGCTTTTGTTTAACCTGGAAAAAGAAATGGGTAATGCATTATTCCTGGTCGGACTTGAATCCAATGGCAAGGCACAATTAATGTTGATGATAAGCAAAAATATCGTTGAGCAAAAGGAGCTGAACGCCGGGAAGATTATCAAGGAGATTTCGGTTCACATAAAAGGGGGCGGGGGAGGACAGCCATTTTTTGCTACGGCTGGAGGTTCGGATATCACAGGTATCAGTAAAGCCATTGATGCATTCGAAAATATGTTTCCAGACCAATGATGCCATCTTTAAATAGTATTGTATTTTTCCTGATAGCCGGTTTGGCTGCGCTTGTGGTAATTTCTATGTCCTATGC
>JAHHJO010000460.1:0-7545 GCA_018680275.1 Bacteroidia bacterium | reverse complement strand
AAACCTGGTTCATCTGAAAGCGTCATATGTATGGTTCTAACATACCATTTTCCTCCATGATCCAATTTGAACCTGCACATTCCTTCTTCATCGGTTCGCATTCTTTTTTCATCATGATGATGAGGCTCGTGATCTCCACCATGCGTATGGCTATGCCCGCCGTCCGAAAATCCTCCATAGACCAGCTGATTTGATAAGGGTATCCCGTTACGCAATAATTGCATCTCCATATAATCTCCTTTTTCAAGATCATAGGGATTGGTTAAAGGAACAAATTCTATCGGATAGTCCAGAACAGTTTTCCAGTCTTCTGATCTCTCCTCTCCTACCTGGAAAATAATTTTGACGTGTTTGGAATATTTTTCAATAGCGGACTGATCCATCGTACCATCCTTCTTTCTTTGATCAAGGATATCCAATACACCATCATGCTCAAGGTATTCATTGAATGATTTTGCCTCCAGTTCTATATCCCTTGCCCGTGTAGATACCCCCGCGACATAAGTGCCTGGCTCTCCGGTTTTAAAATGCAGCACCGTAATACTGCTGTCCAGTTCTGACCACTGGCTCGTGTCGATAAGATTACGAATACCACTATGTACAATGCTGGCATCCAGCATTCTGTCTCTTGTTATAATATTATCACTTTCATTGAAAGTCCCATTATACAAATGGATGGTGGATGATGTGTTTGGGTCAAGGAAAAAGCTGTCCATCCTGAGGAACATATCATGGGCACTCAGAATTATAAAAGAAATAATGATAAGTAATATCTTCTTCATACGATTTTGCTTAAACTAAAATTAGCAATTTGCTTATGAATTATTGTAATGAATAAATCATATCGGAACTTTCCATAGTTGTTAATTCAGTAATAACAGAAATGTTTTGATTTTAATCACTGTTTCTCTTATAATTAGAATTCTAACAAACTTTGAATTGTGTCAAAAAAAGATTCTTATATCAGGAATTACCACAGGAAACTGACCATAAGCTTTTTGAAGGATATTCACAATGTCAATAAAAAAGCGTCTGAAAAAAATATTCATAAACTGCGTGTATCGATTAAAAAACTTAGAGCCTTATGGTTCTTCATTGAAAGTGTTTCAAATCCAGAGTTCAAGGCAGACAAACATCGACAAGTCGTAAAAGCTCTATTTAAAAAATCCGGGGTAATCAGAGAAGCACAGATCAATGAAAATATTGCAGATAATATCGATAAAGCTTCCCTGGTATATTATAAGGTTTTTCTAAAAAACAGGCAGAGAGAAACGAAACAAGATTTGGAAAAAGTATTGGACCGCCTGGATCTGAATAAACTCAAAAGACGAGATCAAAAGCTATTAAAAAGTATCCAAAGCCTTAGTACTAAAAAAATAACCAGTGAGGTTATTGGATTTGTGCGAGAACAGATGGAAGAGATAAAAGCCATCATTGATCAATCTCCCGACGATTATGATTTACATGAAATCAGGAAACATTTCAGGAATATCACTTCCATTCTTGCCATACTAAAATCTATTGATCCTAAGAAAATAAATCCTTCATCATATAAACGAATTCGAAGGCAGTATGTAATGATTGGTGAATGGCATGATCAACTCGAATTCATTTCTTCCCTGGCAGTATATCTAAGCTGGAGTGATCAGACAAAAGACTATAAAGATGTGAAAAAGACGATCAAATCAATTAATGAGCTCATTGAGAAAAAACAAAAAGCAATACGAAAATCAATGAAAAAAATGCTCAAGGTTCAAAAAGCTCTTTTCAATGTCTGAAACAATTTATTCGACAAAATTCACTGATCTGCAGATTCCACATTTACCTCCTCAGTAACTGCTTCAACCGGCTCAGGAAAATAATCGGTCGTATTCTCTTCAATCAACTTCTTGAGTGCATTAAAGTTTTTTGTTTCCTGTTTTGTGAAAGCGCCGCCGAACATTTCCATAATAGCAAACATGGACTTCATGACCAGGCCTTTCGCCTTGACATTTGAATCAGATTTAATTGTTGTTATCCCATCGGATTCTGTATGGGATATCTTCTGTTCAAAATCCATGAATTCACTGTCGAAATGCAAGACCACATATTCATAGTCCTTATAATCAACCAGGGTTTGAATCATTTCAAAATCTGCTTGACCCTCTCCCGGGTTCACAATGACCTTGTATTTACTGCCAAGCTGATCCTGCTCACCTTCGATGAGTTCAATACTTTTAAATCCTTCAAGCCACTGGTCGTATTTTGATTCATCTTTGGATACTGCCCAGGCTTCTTTCGCAGATTTATTGACGGTTATTTCTGCACCATAATTGATTGTCGGCTTGATCAATCCAACCAGGAAAAAGAGAACAATAAGCGCAACAACAAAGAAGAAGATATATTTAAGGACTTTCATTTTATTTGATTTTTAATTAAAATAAAACACAGATGTCTTTAAAGATAAGGATTAATTCATACAAGATTGCTAATTGAATACAGACTACCAAAATGCCCTGAATGACATAAGAAGTGTTCTTTGCAGCAATTGTTTTTCGATTTCATACCACTCCGGAATCCCGTCAGTATCATCCAGGTCAGCAAGATAAAACTCCCTCGAAAATGTATTTGTATTATTGAGAACATTGATGACTGAACAACTTAATTCTATTTGAAATGGAAGTCTTTTGATCTCAGGATGATAACTTATCCCAAGGTCAATCCTGTGATAGTCTTTCAACCTGGATTGATTCAAGTCTTCATAAACCAGGAAATAATAATCATCGTCTTCAGGCTGATCTATATAGCTGGGCTCACTGAATGGCAGCCCTGTTTTGTAATGATAACTTGCAAGGAAGGTCAGGTCTTTAAATCTCCAATTATTAAGAATACTGAAGGTATGCATCTGGTCATTGCTTGCAGGGAAAGGGTCTTCTTCTATATCATCAAATATATACGCCCCCTTACTGAGAGAATATTTGATCCAACTTGTATTTAAAGGAAAGGACTTCTTTACCAAAACATCAATTCCCCTGGACGAAGCATTACCATAATAAAAATCATCCTCCAGCTCAATGCCTGATTGTAAAAATGATGCAAGCGTCGTCAATCCTTCGATTTTGTTATAGTAGGCTTCCATATCCACCATCCAGCCTTTTCTCTGGAAGATTACGCCTGCCGAGATTTTTTTCGATTCAATAAATGTATTATCGAGTTCTTCATTATCTATGATCCAGACATTGGTATTCAGACCAAGGTCATTATCACCGAAGTCTTTCAACTGGCTAATATATTGTTGAAAAATTCCAGTTGCTACCTTTAACTTGAAAAAAGGAGATAGTGCAAATTGTGCATTCAATCGTGGTGATATAACAAGTGAATTTGCCTGGTCAAATCGAATAAGCTTGATCCCGCCATCTATACTTAGACTTTTATTATTGAATTTAAAATTTGAATAAGTATTCCAGAAATCGGCAGTGATATTTGAAACGTCTTCCAGCTCCGGTTCAAAATCATTCATGCTGAAGAATGAAAAACCAACTTTCTTTTTGTTTCGGTTTAGACCAACAGTCGCATTGAATTCCTGATTTATTTGCCATTCATTTTCCAGGTAAAGTGTTTGGTCAGAGATTCCATTTGTTATGTTGTTTTCTTCCACAAGTTCATCTCCAAATTCAATGATACTATTCCCATAGTTGTTGTCATAGTCTGAATAACTATACCCTGCCCTTATCTCTCCTCGTTCATTGTATTTCAATCGTACGGCTCCATGGAAGGCAGAAGAATTATAACTCAGGATATCATTGGTATACAACCTGTCATCGATTAATTGTGTGCTGTAGCTAAAATCATTTTTACTTTTAAAATAGCTTGCTTCCAAAGAGACAGAGGAATGCGGATTATAAATAAGCTTGGAATTGATATCGTAATAATCAAGATTTTGCTGGGCGGCCAAATCACCCAGTTCAACCTCTTCCTTTTCATCATCTATTTTCGAATTCTGAAACACCTTGGAAGTATACCTTACCAGTGTCGGAGAATCAAATAAAGCATTTATTGTCTTTCGCCCGGCTGCCAAAACACTTAATTTATTTTCAATTAATGGGAATTCGATATATCCATGAGCTTCTGACAAGGTGGTTCCGAATCCGCCATGTATTTTGTCGGTTACAGAATCTGTGAGTGAAATATCAACAACTCCTCCCACCCGGTTATCATACTTCGAATTAAAGACTCCTTTATAGACATTCACTTCACCGATAACAAATGGATTCAAGGCCGAAATCATACCAAATACATGTCCGGGTTCATACAGGACTGCATCTTCCCAGATTATTAGATTCTGATCTGGTGTACTTCCCCGAATATTCAGATTGGACGCACTCTCATCTGAGCTCGATATACCTGGCAGCAGTTGAATTGATTTTAACACATCTCCTTCAAGGAAAGTACTTCGATCCAATAACAGACCATAGTCCAAATCCAGGGAACTGTACTCCTGCCCTTCCGATATCCCGTCAAGTATATAAGATTTGACTATGATTTCTTCGCTAAATAATCCTTCATCGAGTTCAAGATAAATATCCAGGCAATCATCCTGGTTGATTTCTACAACCGGAATTTCCAGCTCTTTGTAGCCTATATGACTAATGCTTATTTTTTGGTTCTTATAGGCATCAAAGGTCCATTCAAAATCCCCGTCATCCTCGGAATAAACACCTTGATTCATTGTGGCGAGGAATATATTTACATAAGGTATCCCGGCTTTGGATTCCTTATCCCGAACCGTTCCGCAGAACGTATATTTTCCGAGCTTACTACTGAATAAGATTACCGTATTATCAACGAGGCGATATTCGATTGGAAAATTGAAAAACAACCCGGGTAACATTGTATCCCGATCTCTCAAGTCAATCTGACCTGTAAACCGGAATTCCCCGATCAGATCAGGATCAAAATTAAAAACCAGTTCAGACTGACTTTCAATATAATCGATTACATCAAACAGGTTTTCACTATTGAATTCTTTTACAGACTGACTGGTTCCGGCTGACTGCAAGAATGAAAGAAAGAAAATAATCCAGAGTACTTTCCGGCTATACCAGCTTTTATTCATGGATGTGAAAACTATTTTTAGAGAAAGATATACAGATTCTATTCAATCTTAGAAACTTCAACAATACGCTTTGTTTCGTCCAGTTGATATTCCAGTTTCATGGGTTGACAAATTGAACTCAAAGCCGCATCAAGGTCATCATGTTTAAATACTCCATTAAAGGTCTTGTCCAATTCAGGCAAACGGATCTTAATATTGTATTGCCTCTCCAACTCTCTGAAAACCTCGTTGATATCTTCTTGGTAAAAACGTGAAAGACCTTCTTTCCATTGTGGCTGTATGTGTTCTATTAAATTCTTTTCTTTCATTTCTCCTTTCACCACAGATATTGATTCTCCGGGTTCCAGAATACCTGACTGATTATTAAAACGTACAGCTACAGAACCCTCGTAACATTCTACATTCAATTGACGCCCTCGAGAGCGGACATTAAACGATGTACCCAAAACCTCAACATTTCCATTTTCAGTAGAAACTATAAACGGAACTCCCTTCTTTACCTTGAATAAGGCTTCCCCGCTTAGTACGATATTTCTTGACGAATCATATTTTCTTTTATTGTAACGGATCTCTGATCCATCGTTGATTAGAATTTCAGAATCATCAGGCAGAACATATTCTATATTTGAAGCAAATGGAGCTGAAACTATTTCAGCAGAATTCAAAAAGTAATTTCCAGCAAAAATTATCACAGCAATTGAAGCGGCCAGGCCGGTCCACCATTTTAAACCCAGTTTCCTTGTTTTTCTCTCAGGACTAAGTTTGTTTTTCCTGAGTTTTGCATATTGTTCTTCAACATCAAACCCGGGTACTGCAAAATCATCAGTCACATTCCTGATCTTTTCAAGTGCATCAAGATCACCGCTTTCCTTTAATGAACTCAGTTCATCCTTGGTTAACTCACCGGACAGCCACCTGGCATACAATGTGTCTTTTTCTTTTTCCATTGTTATTTGACCCCTTCTTCTAAATTTAAAAGGGGGAACTATTGCTTTGTATATTAAACAGTCAAACCTCTATTTACCCTATATTTTTGGATGAATTTTTTTCAAGCTTGATAATGCCACATGCATTCTTTTCTCGACAGCCTTCACACTTATTCCCAGTATTTCTGCAATTTCCCGGTATGTTTTCCTGTCAATTCTATTCATTAAAAATACGACTCTCTGCTTTTCCGGAAGATCTGAAATAGCCTGTGTCAATCTCTCTTTGAATTCCTTTCCCTCGAGTATAAACTGGGGCGACTGTTCATAACTATCACTTTTCTGTCTTTGCTCAAATTTTAAAACGACCTTTTGGTGTGCGACCTGGTTCAGGAATAAATTATTCATGACGACATACAGGTAGGACCTTGCCTTTTCGTACAAGACTTTTGCGCAATTCTCCCAAAGTTTTCCAAAAGCTTCCTGAACAAGGTCTTCCGCCATTTCAAGATTTCCGGATTTATAATACATGAAATTCCTCAACTCCTGAGAATGCGCAAGGAAAATACTTTTAAAATGATTCTCTTGACAGAGGCTTTTAGACATTCGTTCTCTGATTTAAACAGCTACAAACTTAAAAATTTTGAATGCAAGACATGACTTAAAAATTACCCAATTACACATCGTGACCTGCATATTCAAAATATTCTTCCAAAAAAAAGAAAATACAGGTAGGGTAAAAGTGATATCTCTTGTTTCATATTAAAATTTATCAATAATACAGACTTGCAACTATAAGTAAAAGATCTACAATTCCAATTCAGAGTATTTAACAAATTAAAATTTTACTGTGAATCAATCATGTAAAATGAAATTATTAAACAATATGAAAAAATACCAGTTATTCAGATCTATCAGCTTGTTGTGCCTGATTACTCCATTGCTAATCATCGCTTTTAAATGGATAAAAAACCCCAATACATTTCAACATTTGTACCCGGGTCATATTTATACTGTGACCTATGAATTTGACTTATCAAAGCTTGATAAAGATGTCTTTGTAAAAGCATTTCTGCCCCGGTCAAATGAACGCCAGGACATTAAAGATCAAACCTTGCATGGCAATTCATATTCTTTTTCAAAGGAAACCAATGAATTTGGTGACCGTGGCATATGGAAGGTAAAAGATACGCGGGATATCATTATCAGTCATCAGTTCAAAGTAGAATCGCAATCGCTCAAATATGAATTACCCGATAGTATGTCATATGAATTCCATTATCCTTCTGATATCAAACAATATCTGCAGCCATCTGATTTCATACAATCGGATCACCATTTGATCGATTCAATAGCAAAACAATTGAAAGGGACCGAATTGCGATCCACCCTCAATTCTAATTTTGAGTTTGTTAAACAAATAACCAATTCTCATACGGGTATACTTACCGATGCTATAACAGTTCTTGAACGGCAAAGAGCTTCCTGCAATGGCAAAAGCAGGTTGTTTGTTGCTTTGTGCAGGGC
>JAHHJO010000291.1:0-2385 GCA_018680275.1 Bacteroidia bacterium | reverse complement strand
GCACCCTGGTCTTCCTTTTTTGCCCTGTCCACACCCTGGTTGATATCCGGGGATTGTTCATGAATAGCACTTAGAATACCACAGGAATTTGCTTCAAACATGTATTCCGATTTGGTATAGCCTATTCTTGAAATGACATTTCGTGCGATTTCCTGCACATCGAGATATGTTTTTGTTTTTACCTCTCCGGCTAATACGACCTGTCCTGTTGTTACCAGTGTTTCACAAGCAATCTTGGAGTTTTTATCAAATGCCAGGAAATGATCCACAAGTGCATCAGAAATCTGATCGGCTACCTTATCCGGATGTCCTTCTGAGACTGATTCTGAGGTAAATAAGTAAGACATATTATGTTGTTTTTTTTGAAATTCTGAAATCGTCGCAAAAGTCCGATTAATTATTGAATAATAGAAAGATTTAAGTATAAATCATCACCTACAAAAGCCCTTAATTCATCGCCTGGTTGAACAGGCCCTACACCGGCTGGAGTACCCGTAAATATGACATCTCCGGCTTCCAGGGTGAAGTATTCTGAAATATGGCTGATCAGTGTCTCGAAATCAAATATGAGATCTCTTGTATTGCCTGATTGCACAATACGATCATTTAATTTTAATTCAAAGTCCAGAGCTTTGAGTGCATATTTATCAAGATCTATTTTTTGGCTGATAACGGCTGAATTATCAAAAGCTTTGGCCTTTTCCCATGGATGGCCTTTTTCCTTGCATTTTCTTTGTATATCCCTTGCCGTAAAATCAATGCCTAATCCAATACCATCAATATATTCATATGCTTTGTCAACCGGTACATTCGTTCCTGTTTTTGAGACAAACAATAATACTTCCAGCTCATAATGCAGGTCATTGGTAAATGATGGATAAGGGACCTGATCTCCTTTACATACAGATGTAGCAGGTTTCATAAAAACCATTGGACTGGTAGGGACAGGACTATTCATTTCTTTAGCATGATCTACGTAATTTCTGCCTATGCAAAATATCTTCATTTCGTCAGAATTTAATATTGATCAATCCGCTGAGATCTTTCACCTCCCTGACAGTTTCCTGTGCCATCTTCCTGATACGCTCACTGGATTGCTTTACCTGGTATTTTACTTCCCGTTTATCACTGATCAATTCGGCTTTTCGCTCTTTAAATCCATTACTGAGTGATGCCAATGCATCCGCAACCACATCTTTCAATTCAGAATACTTCAGGCTTCCTTCATGATAAGTTTTCATAAGCGCGTTATGATCTTCAATATGGCCTGCTGCCTTCAGCATTTCAAACAAATTGGCGACACCTTCACTCATTTGTCCTTCAGGTGTATCACCAGCATCAGTGACGGCGGACCTGATCTGTTTCCTGATCCTTGCTTCATCAGAAAAAATACTGATATAATGCTTCTCACCTGCACTCTTACTCATCTTGCGACTGGGATCAGCAGTCGATCTGATTTTTGGCGTTGGTGTATGGATCGTCTCCGGTAATACAAAATATTCTTTTCCGACCTGGTTGTTAAACCGGTTAGCAATTTCCCTGGTCAATTCCAGGTGCTGCCTTTGGTCTTCGCCTACGGGTACATAATCAGCTTTATAGATCAGGATATCAGCAGCCTGCAATACAGGATAATCATAAAGACCAACAGAAATGAATCCGTCACTGGTACTTTGACTTTTATCCTTGAACTGCGTCATGTTTTCAACTCTTCCGAATGCAGCGAAATTGTTGAATATCCAGCACAATTCAGAATGTTCCGGTATCAGGGATTGAATGAACAGATTATCCATTTCGACGCCCAGTGCCAGGAGATTATAACACAACTCCCAGGTATTTTCCCTCAGTTTCTTCGGGTTATAGGGCATTGTCATCGCATGATAATTAACCACACCATAAATGGTATCATAGTCCTTTTGCAAGTCTACCCAATTCATGACTGCACCAAAATAGTTTCCAAAATGGATATCTCCTGTTGGCTGTATACAAGACAGTACACTTTTTCTTTTCTCTTCGCTCATTGGATTTAAAGTTCTGCTGCTATCACAGATATTTCAACATTTACAAATTTAGGGAGATTCGATACTTCAACAAGTTCTCTTGCCGGAGCGATCATATCTTCAAAGTATTGTTCATATACACCATTGATCCTTCCGTATAAATGCATATCAGTTACAAACACAGAAGCTTTGACAATGTTTTTGTAGTCCATGCCCGCTTCATTAAGAATCGCACCAATATTCTTCATCACCTGGATGGTTTCCAGGTCAATATTATCGGTAACAAGGTCTCCCGATTCCGGGTTTATAGCGATTTGACCGCTGACAAAAAGAAACTGGCCTACTCTGATCGCCTGGTTATAGGGGCCGACAGGTGCTGGTGCTCTAT
>JAHHJO010000208.1:0-2615 GCA_018680275.1 Bacteroidia bacterium | reverse complement strand
TCCCAGGGTTGCGAAGTCCTTTTGAAATGGTTCGCCCGGATCCTTTTCAAGGGTTAAGCCAACCCTGATTTTGTTTTCATAACTACTTCTCCAACGTATAAATTGTTTGTCTTTGGAACCAAGGAATTCAGAATGGCCGAGCGTATCTTTTTCATAGCCCTTTTGTGGTTCCAATATCCTGGACCATTTCAAGTATAATTCATGGGAACTATTCCTTAGCAACTCCTTGAGCGAAATTTTGATCCTGGAATCATCTTTAACCCTGATAAAGCACCTGATCCTCTTCAGATCCGATAACTCAAGGCTGGCAATAGATTGCAGCTCTTCGACCGCAATAAAATCACCGAAATTCTCCCGGTGCAAGAGGATGTCATTGATTTGCCTGGCCGACAACAATTGTAATTCTTCGAGGTCTTCATATTCAACTGTATTAATATCCAGTGGAGCCTCCATGAACTGAAACAATGTCTCATACAGATTTTGACTATCGCTATAGTCTTCTTCATGGTTATGAAGAGATTCCAGGTACTCCAGTACTTCCATGGGAAAGACCTGTCCAGGCAAGGCAACTGGTATGAGTACTAATGAAAGAAGACAGTATATTAATCTTTTGAGCCCGATAAACTAATGGTTTTTTCAATACTTGTGTTCATGATTTGACTATCCAGCCAAAGATTGAAATCAAAATACTGAAAAGGGATTAATTCATATCGGGATTCCGTGAGTTTTAACAACCTGGATTTTAGTTCCTCCATGTCCTGATTTAATCCAAAATTCATAGCCCTGCACCCTTTCCTGATAAATGAAAAGAATAGTTCCAGGGTCTTGTTCATGTGCCCATAAGAATGGAAAGCGTTTTTAACACTCTGAATAATGTTTTCTACCAGATCAAAACTATTAAGGCTGTAATGACACAGAAGGTGCAACAACCGTGAATAACAATATATATCACTTCTTAAGGGATCGAGATTGTTTGAAAGAATTGTATTCCAGTAGTCAAGAGCTGTAGAATAATTGCCCCTGTGCATAAATGCCATCGCTAATTTGTAATAAAACATAATGATGCGATGCGAATCAAGGTGGTAGTTGTATCTATCAATATTTTCAAGGATATCAGATTCGATTTCGCTTAATCCTTCAAAGTTATTATGAATAAAAAGCGTATTCAGTCTTGCATTACCAAAGTAAACGAAATCAAAAATCCTGGAATTCATTTTAAAGGTATCCAGGTTTTTCATTCTGAAGTCTGTGAATGAATCAAATGCAGTTTCAAAGATATTTTTATTCCTTCTGTAATAGGCATTGGTCATAACATAGTGCAAGCCTCTCATATAGAGATCAGGATCAATCGTTTTCATGTCTTCCTCTTTGTGAAATTCATTGACCCAACTCATTGCTGCATCCATGCTCGATTTAAAATCGAGGCACATGTATGCATACCAGACATGACTTTGATGCCACAGCACCTTTTCATAAAAAGATGCATCTGCAGAATTGTATTCAGGTTTATGGCTCTCAAAATATGACTTGTAAATATCCAGGTCCCGGTCACTTTTAGCAAAACCATATTTAATATACATACCCTGAACATTCAATGACAGATCAGAAAGAGCACTTGTTCTGCTGATAATTTCTCTTGTCCTGGCAGATTCCTCAACGAGGTTTTCTATCCTGTTTTTAATTTTCCTGCTCCTGGTAATGTGCCTTGATTCTATTTTCTTCTGTAATTCAAGGATCTGGAGAAGTAAGAGGTTGTTATTTATGCCTTTTGCCAGGGTCTTGATCCTTTCGAGTAAAAGAAGGCACTGGTCGTAAAGACCCTTCCCATATAAGACAGTGGCATGATCCATCTGCTCCCTGATCTTGATCACCTCTTCCTTTTCTATATGGTTTAGTCGCAAACTTTTAATGATCTGACTGTAGAGATGTCTTTTAAGGTTGGAATACTGGTTTTGTTTGGTAATGGCAAGGCTTTGCTGGTACTTAGCATCGTCGGGTTCTTTCGACTTATCTATCAATTCAAACAATCTGAGAAAAAGACCATCTTTATTTGACGCCAGGCGCTTGACAAAGAGCTTGAAGTTTCTTTTCTCAGCTTTGTCAAGACTCTTTATAAGCTTAAATAACAGCTCGGTTTGTGCGATTGGCATAACACGAAAGATCTACTTAATTATTTGACATTCAAGATACTACTATCATTTCATATACGCTTGGAGATCACATATTAAAAAAAGATTAATATAAAAATCCATATCCTAAAACTTAGTTTCGAGGCAAATTTACAATTCAATGGGAAAAATTAAACTAGAATACATTTGGCTTGATGGAAACGAGCCAACTCAAATGGTAAGATCCAAGACTAAAGTTATCGATTCTGAGAAGTTTTCAGAAGACCCTGACAAGCTTCCAGTATGGTCTTTTGATGGTTCTTCAACGAACCAGGCTGAAGGTGGATCTTCAGATTGTTTACTAAAGCCTGTACGTATGATTGTTGATCCGGCAAGGGTAGATGGATACCTTCTCATGTGTGAAGTATTATATCCGGACGGAACACCTCATGTCTCAATTGGCAGAGCCTCTATCGATGACGATGACAATGACTTCTGGTTTGGATT
>JAHHJO010000091.1:0-9717 GCA_018680275.1 Bacteroidia bacterium | reverse complement strand
GGCATATACCAACTAAAACTGTTTACTTCTATCTCAAATGACCAGGCTCCGGCAAATGATACAACTTTGGTATTTGTTGAAAAGCTTGCGAAACTGGATGCCACTGTTAGTGATTTTAATAATACTGAAAATCTAATCTGTGGAGATAGTACAGAAGTCATTGCAGAAATTCATAACCTGGGGATCGATACACTGTATTCTTTAAACATTGCAGTCGAATTGAATCAAGAAGTACTTTATGAAACTATATGGCAGGGAGAATTAGGTCCTGGTGAAACCGAAGATGTTAATATTCCTGTGTTTGGATTGACAAATGGTGAAAACACACTTGCAGTTCACCTGGATGGTCCCAATAATGGAATTGACCAGATACAGGAAAATGATTTTAGAGAGACGAGTATTTTTTCTGAAGCTAATACAGTGACCATTTATTTGGAATTGTTGTTTGATGAATTCCCTGCCGAGACGTCATGGAAACTGGAAAGTTCGTCTGGTGTACTTTTATTTGAAGGAGGACCTTATACCGATCTTGAGCCTGAATCTTCGATCATTGAAGAATTATGTCTGAATCCGGATTCATGTTACACCTTTACAATACTTGATAATTTTGGAGACGGTATCACAGCTTATGGAACCGATGGTAATTATGAAATCAGTGATGAAGCAGGAAACTTGCTTGCGGCCTTGATTGAAGTTGATTTCGGAGTATCTGAATCAAATGAATTCTGTACAACTTTTATGTGCAAACTGGAAGCGGAAGCAAGTGTTTCACCGGATTATGGATCTGGTGACGGGGTGCTGATCATATCTGCAAGGAATGGGGTGGGCCCTTACCTATATAGTCTGGATGGTATAAATTTCCAGGACTCCCCGTCTTTTAGCAACCTCTCGCATGGTGTATACAATATTACAGTAACCGACAGAAATGGATGTGAATTCAAATTGAATGCTGAAATCATAGAATGTTCAGGTATGCTGGAAGTCGTCGTCACTAATATGAATTCAGGTTCAGGAAACTATGGTCAGATTGAAATTATGACTAATGGAATTGACTCGATCATATCCTATAGCATTGATGGAGGTGTGTCATCAAGTAACTCACCTGTTTTTCAAGATCTCACTGAAGGCGAATATCAAATTGTAGTTCAGGATTCAAATGGATGTGTTTACACCGAAACGGTGGTTATTAGTATGTCTACATCTGTAATAGACAGGATTTCCGAATATGGTGTCAGTATTTATCCGAATCCTACAGATGGTCATTTTATGCTTGAAATCAATGGTCTGGACCATGATGATATATTTCTGCCGGTCAGCATTTATAACTCTGAAGGAAGAGTGATTCAAAGGACACAATTAAGCCTGTATAACAAAACTCTTAAAGGAATGATATCCCTTCATGCTTATCCGACGGGTAATTATTATCTAAAAATTCATAATGACTCAATCAAGCGGTTAATCAGAATTATTAATATCTGATTTAACTTGAAGGATCAAATATCAGTCCGGTGAATATAATCATACCGGTATCAATATGCCTGATTAAAAACATATATGGTCTGTTAAAACTTAATATTGGAGGTGCTGATGTTACAGCCACGCCTACTGTTGTAACAGCTGCTCCTTCTACACCTTTTTCATCGACCTTTAAATAGGTGTCATGAAGTACCCTTGATAAAAATATTCTGCCACCAGCAGTACCCATATCTGTGAAATCGGCTGTTGACCTGTTGAATGCATCATTCATACCCTGGTCCTTTAAAGTTTCGGTCAGTATGAATTTTGATGAGGTCTCAAATTTGGGAAGTGTAAGATAGACCCTGCTCTCCTGGAGGTTCTCCCCATATAGCTTTGTATAAAAGCTGGTAAAATCTGTTGGAGACATATCATTTACAAATGAGCTCAACCCAGATGATTCAGAAGGAAGAATAAATGTAACAGAGTACTTTTCATCTTTCAATAGTAAATCTACTGCCTTGTAGTCTTCTCCGTTATATACACTTCTGTAGTCATCACTAAACATCATATCTACTTCAGAAGTACTTCCGTCTTCAAATGTAAATGCTCTTGGAGAAGTCCCCGTAGGATCGAAACCTTTTATCCAATCGGCTTTCATGTACAAGGCATTTATGATAAACATAGCTTCATCCGGTGAGATTTCTTCAAGGATTTTCTTGATCCGGCCTTCTGTTTTTTCATCAGCCCATTCATTGATAAGGTCTACTGAAGTGTCTTCATCAAAATCCAGCTTTTTAAACTCAGTAGAATAAAAATTTTCGAGTGATGATATAAACTTTTCAGATGGTGTAAGTTTTCTGTCATCATAAAAAACGACATTATCAATACTCAGCTTTGAATCTTCATTGTCGGTCAATGCCTCAGAAAGCTCCGCATATGCTTCATTATGACCATTTGGTGTTATATGTTCGATGCATAAAGCTTCCTGCATTCCGGATTCTGTGGATCCTTCGGCTCCGTTCAATGTCATATACAGAGCAGCCTGGATTGAAATCGGTGAAATCACCATGTTTTTTTGTTTGTATTCAGGATCATTAGATAGTGTATGCAACATTTTCCAGCTAAAACAGGCTGAACTCCCGGTTAATTCCTCGAGGCTTGCTGGTGTATTTGAATTTATATCTGGGTCTTCAGAATCTGAACAGGAAATCCAGATCATTGAAAACACAAGTATTGTGGCCAGGTATTTCATCATCGCAGTTTTTGTTCTAATTAATCAGACGTTTACAGGACTGAAAGTGTTGGTGTCTGATTCATATATTTGATAAATATTATGATTTACTTGCAGCGTTTTTACAATCCCGATCTTTATAGACATATAAGCATTCAAACAATGTCCAAAATTAATGTTTTCCTGTATTTCATTCTTGTGTTAAGTATGACTTCATGCTATGATGAATACGATAATACTGAAACCCAGGTAATCGAGGATGAACCAGAAGTCTTTATCGATGCACATCTGGTCGGCGAACTGAAGAACCTTGATGACGAAAGGGTTAATAATTTCAACCTTGTCATCAATGGTAACAGCTATGATGTTGATGACGGAATCATAAATGTTGACCTTGATTATGTCCAGGAAATAGGGCAGAATATAATCTTTAATACGACTGATGGAAAAGATGCCTTTATGAGCAAAACAATGGTAAAGAATGATGTCAACTATGCATCAGTCTATTTATTCCCCGAACATCAAATCATGGAACTGGATACTGAAGGGCACAATGAAATTGAGATCAATGACAGATCAGGTTTTACCATAAATAAAGATCAATTCAACCTTGATCCTTCCTCAATACTTTCAATCAAATTCAGGGACCTGAGTTTGAATTTACTAGCCAATCAACTGGGACAAAGAGGACAGAATCAAGCAGGTGAACTTTTGGTCGTGGACATCCAGAATGCTTTTGAAATTCACTTTCATAGAACTGATGGAAGTGATGCCGCATTGAAAGACGGTGAAATGGTTACAGTAAATTACAATTCCTTGTCGATTCGTGAAAAATCAGGCTTATTCAGGTACAATGATGAGAATGGCACCTGGCAGTTAATTTCACAGATTGATAATTCTGAAGGTAATACAGGCATTTTGGAATCTGGTTACTATGCCTTTGCCAATTATTTGCCGGCGGTTATCGTGAAGTCACAACTTGAATTAGATCAAAAACCGGTGGCCTTTCAATTGTTTACTATTGAATCTCCGGGACTGGAAATCCAAACAAGGACTACGATTTCAGGTCAGTGGATTGCTTTGCTTCCAGCCGAAGAAGAATTAGAGTTGCAGTTTACCAATGCATGTGGTGAAAACCAGCAAACTCTGAGTATCATGTCAGGAACCGGCCATGAGACCATTGGTACAATATCACTGGAAGGACAGCCAGGGAATTATTTGTTACTGAATACGCAGATTCTTGATTGTAATGGTGAAGCTTCATCGTCTTCGGTAGCGATTGTGTCAAACAATGAAAATAATTCCCAATTGATTTTCCCTCAGCAAATGATCAATACCTATATTCCTGTATGTGATAATGATGTGTCAATTTCCGCTTCGGACCAGCAGTCTGGTGATGTGGGACCGGTCATTAACTGGAATAGCATGATGAATGATGAACTGGCAATATTGAGCAGTTGTGAAGAATTTGAAGAAGGATTTTCTTTTATCAAGATTGACGGCACAGAAAAGACTTTTAATGCTTTCATAATAAATTTTGATGGTGAGCGTACAGTTCTGGAATCCTTAGATGAGGAATTCAAATTTACCTTTAAAGGAAATGCAACAGGGAGTTACCCGGAAGCAGATGTAAATATCAGGATAGATGATAAGGATTTTGGTGACAAAGGATATTACATGTCATGCCTGAATTCTGACCTTGGTTGCGGTATTAATCATTGTGAGGTAACTCATTATGCACAAGAGAACGGGCAATGGACGAGGGTTAGTTTTTCCGGTCGATCATGGATGCAAACTATAGATCCGGCAGTCGCAGGATATTATGATATTGAGGGCGTCATTATGGCGAAAAAATAAGTAACAGCTAAATCTTGACTGAAAAAGAGATCATAAGGCTTTGTAAAAAACGAAATGCCAGGGGACAAAGAGCATTTGTAGACCAGTACTCTGATCTTATTTATAGTATATGTATGCGATATGTAGGCAGCAGGAGTTTTGCCGATGATTGTCTGCAGGAATCACTGATACATATCCTGAATAATATTGACAAATATGAGGATCGTGGAAAATTCAACTCATGGCTCAGTTCTGTCACTGTTAGGAAATGTCTTGACTGGATAAAGAAAGAAAAAAGAAAAGCGAGTGTTCAATTGGATCATGTCGCTGAGCCTTTCTCTGATGAGATTATCTCGATGAAACTCGAAAAAGAAGAGGTACTGAAATTCATGGAATTGATTCCTGATAATTACCGAATCGTAATCAACATGTTTTTGGTAGAAGGCTATTCGCATAAGGAGATTGCAAAATATCTAGGAATAACGGAATCCACATCAAGATCATTATTGAGTCGGGGCCGAAAAATTATCAGGGAAGTTTTTGAGAATGAAAAAATGCTTGTGGTATACAAAAATTCAGGATCGAAAAAAAAAATTGTGAGTAAACATTAATCCATTCAAACTTAATATAGAAATGGAACTAAGTAATAAAGAAAAATTTATAAAGAAAACACTCGAAAACCAGAGCCATGTGCTGGATAAAGATGCGCTTTGGCAATCCGTACAGCCACATCTTGTCAGTAATGACTCAAGGAAAGGCATTTTCTGGTTTGTATTCTCTGGTGTGATATTGTTATTCTTATCAGTTTCCGGATACCGGTTTTTTGATTTACATCGATTGAGTACCCAAGAAATAGTTTATCAAAATGATATTGTAACACCTGTTGAAAGTACATCAATAGCAGTTCCTCCGGGAAAAACGCCAAACGGGAATAATATTACCGAATCAACAATTATCAATACAGAAATTGTAACAAAAGCCAATACGCATGAATTTGAATCCACAACGAACCAAAGTATAGCCTTGGATCATGAACTGAAT
This sequence comes from Bacteroidia bacterium, assembly GCA_018680275.1. Classification (GTDB taxonomy): domain Bacteria; phylum Bacteroidota; class Bacteroidia; order Chitinophagales; family Saprospiraceae; genus RFSX01. Next base: position 4,151 of record JAHHJO010000091.1, on the reverse strand, counting down.
ACAAAGAAGCATAGCAACAGGAATCTTTCAAAGCCTAATGAGAGTATTAATATTGAAACAAATGAGAAATTATTGATTGATAAGGAGCATTCGAGAAAAAATAAAAATCCTGATCTATCAGGCAGTATAAGTCAGGCTTTGTTCACACAAGCTGGAGCTCATGCAGAGGAGGAAGATAAGAAATATTCGGTTCCACGAACAGAGGCTTTACCAGCATTGACAAACATCAGGATTTCTGAAATTTCAGATTTATCATCATTGGATAAGCCAGTTCTTTCGGAAGACTTTATACAACCGATCCAGGTAAATCCAAAAAATTATTTTGTAACACTCAGATTTGGAATGAACTCTTCCTTAATCAGAAATGAAATAAATACACAGGATGTATTTATTTCCACAAATGAATTTTCACATGAAAAATCAATGCCTTCATTTACTGGCGATGTCCTGTTTGGCAGGGAACTTAAAAACGGTTGGAATCTGTTTGGCGGGATGACTTATAATCAGAATGTGATCAGGTATGTGAATACAGAGATCATTTTAGAATCCGGCCAGGTGAATGGAATTCAATCAACATATGAGAGCAGGGATGGAACGGTGACAACAACTCAGGGATTGATCAATCAGAATACCCTGACTAGCTACGATGTCAGATGGTTCAGGAAGCACAGATCATTGATGTTATCGGCAGGAATCGGAAAAGATTTAATTCGTTTCAATAGAATAAGCTTGTCTGCAGATGTTGCCATTAACTATATTCTGTCATCAGCTCACCAAGGATATTATTTCTCGAATAGTCCAACGGCTTTTACAAAATTTGAAGACGGTGAAGAACATATATATAACGGGAATGCCAAACTGTTATTGAGAGGCGGTCTGGGTATCAATTATTCCCTTGATCATCTTTCTATTGGAATGCATTCATTTTATATCTACAATCAAAATTCTTTAACAGGAAAAAACAACTTTTATCAAACCGGAATTTCCACGATTGGAATACAATTGGGACTTACATATTATCCTCGCTGGTAATTCCAATAACAAAGTTTTTTATGAGAAAAATTAATACCACATTGTGTCTGTTATTTGCATTGCTTTCTGGCTTGGCTGGCCAGGTAAACTTCGATCTGACACGAAATGAGAATCTTAGCAATAATGTCTACACCATAGTAGATGTTCATGTATCCGGGTTTACGGATATTCTGTCCATGCAATATGGAATTACCTGGAACCCGGATATTTTTACATTCGATTCAATGGATAATCTGAATGCTGATTTACCCGGATTGAATTTGTCAAGTTTCAACTTACCGGATCCGAATAATGGGAACGAAGGGATAATCCGGGCTTCCTGGGTGAGCAGTAATGTTGAACCCCAGTCATTGAATGATGGCACTTTGTTGTTTAGTATCAAACTCAGCAACTCAGGTGCAGCTTGCTCAAATTCGGATATCCAGTTTGCGGATGCTTTCCCGACACTCATTGAGATCATTGACAAGGATTTTAACGAATTACAATTAATATCAAGTCCATTGAACCTTCAGGTTCCCGGAGCTGGTTGTGGCAGTGGAGTGGGTTGTGTCCCTAACCTGATTGTTAATCCTGATCCATGGAATTGCTCTGCAAGCCTGACCGCAGATATGTTACTTAATAATACGAACTATGATTCAGCAGTGGTGACACCTGAAGAACTCAATACAGCAGATCTTGGAATTACGACCGAGGTTATGGTTGATTATTCTGTTAATGGTGAAACCCTTAGTTGTGTCAGCAACGTGAGTTTTGTAGATAATGTACCACCTGTTGCGGTGGTTGCACTGGGTTTAACAGTACAACTAACAACTGGATCGGGCGTTGATCCCACAGCAAGGATTTATGCGGAGGATATTGATAATGGTTCTTTTGATGCTTGTTCAGCTGTTACCCTTAGTCCGGCTTTTTTTGACTTTGATTGCAGTCATATAGGCGTACAAACTTTAATCCTTGAGGTTGAAGATGAAAGTGGGAATACCAATGTTGCATGGACCAATGTGACTATAGAATATAAACCAACTCAGGCACCTGTATTACTATGTCCATCAGATATAGTCGTTAATTGTGCATTGGATCTTACCGACGAAGATGTTATAGAGAATGTCCTCGGACAGGCTACAGTTGATATGGGATGTTCACCAGTATATACAGATGTTTATGATTATGACCAAAATAATGATGGTGATATCAATGATAGTTTTGATTATCTGGGTGAAACAGTACTGGAGAAATATAGTATTGGTTGTCAATTCGGACCGATTGTAAGAACCTGGTCGGTTCCAGGAATCAATCAAACGTGTCAGCAGATAATCATTGTAAAAGAATCTGACCCATTTGACGGGAATACATTGATTGACTGGCCTTACTCATTGGATTCGTTTGTTTCTGTAGCAGATAATGATGGTTCCCTTGGATGTGATGGTAATCCTGTTGAACATACTAATCTTGTCATTGATCCTGTGACTGGAGTTGTTACAGGAGCAGTAATAGCAATATCATGTGAAGATGATTTTTGCGAAGAGCCGGTTTGGGATATGGATAATACATGTGGTCTGATCGGTGTTTCTGTTGAAGAAACCCGATTTGAACTCAATGGTCAATATTGTTTGACTATAAAGAAAGAATATACTTTAATTGATTGGTGTGTTTATGATCCTTTTGATTCCTCGGAAGCTGGAATTTGGACATGGGAAGTAACGGCTAATCTTACTGATATCCAGCCGCCTTCAGTGGATACTCCTCCAGACCAGGAATTGAGCTGTTCAGACAGGTTAGCCTTATCTGCAATAGCCACAGATTTAAGTATCGATCCGTCCCAGGCGGGTAATAATTATAATTGTCCATCCAACACTTTGAGATGGCAGGTTCTGTTGGATATCAATAACGATTGGACGTATGAAAGAGAATGGAGTTCTTTTGTGGAAGAAGATTCAAATACTCCGAATGATCCATTGTGGTCTGATGATAATAAAGATGAAAATATAATTGTCTATGGCTATTCTATTCCGGATGTGAAAGTGGGAAGCAAGTGGAAACTGGATAATGCAAGTGGTCCTACAACGCCTTCGGGTTTCAATTATGAAATTTATCTTGATGATTATTTGCCACCAGATCCCAATGTTAAACACCGGGTTGTTTGGAAAGCATATGACATGTGCGGTAATGTTACAAGTGTCTCGGGTTTATTTTCTGTGAATGCATCACTTGATATTCAGCCTCCTGTTTCAAAATGCATAACATTTTTAAGTGCCTCACTTAATGACCCCGATGGTTCAGGACCTCAACAAGCTTCATTGACAGTTTGGGCTACCGATTTCATTGCTTCAGCTGAAGATAATTGTTCCGATGATGATAAGCTGAAATTCAGTTTTAGTAATACGGCCCCCTCGTCAGATCCTGACTTTCCAGTAAATGAAAATTCGACATCAATAACTTTTACGGAAGCAGACATGTCAGGAAATAATCTTAAGGATTTCCCACTGGAGGTATATACCTGGGATGAATCAGAGAATTCTGCATCGTGTGCGGTAACCTTAAGGTTGACATCTGAAGAAAACCCGTGTTCTATAAGTAATATCCAGTGCCCTGAAGTCGAGGTTGATCTTGATGCCGGTGGTCAAGGTGCATTATTGCTTTCTGACACCAATGTCAGTTATGCTAATCCTTGTAGTGTCACTGGAGTGGAATTATCTTTTAATCCTTCAAATTCTAATTTGCAATCCTTGGATCTGGGTTGTTCAGACAAAGGATTGAGTCAATACAAGGTTTTTGTACTTGTCAATGGATTAGTCGTTGGTAACTGCCAGAATACTTTGACAGTGAACGATCCATTTGGAACATGCCCGGATGCAGGTGGTAAGGTTCATTTTTCACTGCCGGAAGTAAGCGGAAACATGGGAGACCAGGTATGTATTCCTTTGATTGTAGATAACTTTAGTGGGGTTGATGCGGTACAAGGGAGTTTAAGTTGGGATGAAACAGTGCTGACATATGCCAGTACCCAGAATTATGTATTACCAGGTATGGAGCCATCTATGTTTGGCTTGAATTCAGTCGATAATGGTGAGATAAGCTTTATTTGGTTTGATCTGACTGGTTCAACACCTGCCACACTTGCA
>JAHHJO010000094.1:0-3962 GCA_018680275.1 Bacteroidia bacterium | reverse complement strand
CTCTTGTTGTCTTGAATTTCTAACAACAAAAATTATCAATAAAGACAAGAGGATAATACCAGTTAATATATAGATATAAGGCAGGTAGTCTTTCCATGTGTCTGGTTCTTCAAGGATATCTTCAATTGGTAAAATTAATTGAGTAGTGTCAGGATTGGTAATATGTTGAGGGGGGGTTACCAATAACATTTTGTTCTGAACATTTATTTCTTCAACCGTCAGGCCATTTGAAGAATAATTAATTTTTGGGTTTTCAGGAATATAAATTCCAAAATCCCAGAAAGTACCATAAAAGGTATCCCTGAAAACCTGGTTGATTCCAACTTTCGTGAACGCGAGATCATTAATAGGAATAGTCTTGTTCTTATAACCTGATAAATTTTCAGACCATTCGACCTCAGCATAATAATTCTGCAGTAAGCTATCCTGTGCATCTACCTTGGATTGCAAACTATCCAGATTACTGAAATCGATAGATTTTACTTTAAGATTAGCAGGTATTGAGATTTCATATATAAATGCCGTCTGTTCACCCAGGTTTATACTGTCCCTGGAGTAATCCAGTTTACTGATTATCTGGCCCCATGAGAAACTTACACAAACATGAACCAATAATATGGTATGTAAGAGCTTCATTAACCTGTTCTTTTTTTAAAGAATTGCAATAGTTTTTTTACGTAATCTGAAGTGGTGTCAATACTTATATGATCAGATCGATTCCTGTTAAATGTTGAGTCGTAATAATTATAATTTTTTTCGTAGCTGGATTTGTAATTTTTTCGGACGCGTGATGAAGAACTATCTATAATGAATTCTTCTCCTGTTTCAAGATCGACAGATCTCATAAGTCCGACATTGGGCAATTCTCTTTCAGCCTTGTCAAAAATATTGATACCAATGATGTCGTGTCTCTTACATGCTATTGATAAAGAAGATTCATAACCTGTAGTCATGAAATCAGAAAGAATAAAAACAATACTTCTTTTCTTTTGGATATTATTGAGGTAGATTAAAGCTTCACCAAGGTCTGTCCCGCTGGATTCAGGTTCAAAGTAAATGATTTCACGAATTATTCGGAGAATATGTTTTTTACCTTTTTTGGGAGGAATATATTTTTCTACTTCATCACTAAATAAAATAGCACCTACCTTATCATTATTATTAATAGCAGAAAAGGCAATCACTGCAGATATTTCAGCGATCAGTTCACTTTTGAACTGTTTCCTTGTACCGAAAAAGGAAGACCGGGATATATCCACAAGCAGCATAACTGTCAGTTCCCTGTCTTCTTCAAATACTTTAATATGGGGTGAGCCTGTTCTAGCAGTTACATTCCAGTCAATATTCCTGACATCATCCCCGTATTGATAGTCGCGAACTTCTGAAAAAGACATACCTCTTCCTTTAAAGGCACTGTGATATTCTCCTGAGAAAATATGTTTACTGAGGCCTTTGGTTTTGATTTCAATCTTCCTGACCTTCTTTAATATTTCTGCCGGATCTATCAAGGGACTTCGATGGTATTTATGATTTTATCAATGATATCTTCCTGGGTAATGTTTTCCGCTTCAGCTTCATAAGTCAGTCCAATTCTGTGTCGCATGACATCTTTACAAACATTCCTTACATCATCCGGAATGACAAATCCTCTTCTGTTAAGAAAAGCCTGGGCCTTGGATGCAATAGCCAGGTTAATACTTGCCCGTGGTGATCCTCCATATGCTATCAATGGTGTCAGATCCGGTAGTTTGTATTGTGAAGCATTTCTTGTTGCAAAAACGATATCAAGTATGTAATTCTCAATTTTTTCGTCCATATATATTTTCCTGACCAGGGATCTGGCTTTCAGGATAAGATCCGGGTTAACAACAGCCTTTACTTCCTGTTCGGTTTGTCCGCTTATAGCCCTTTTTATAATTTCCCTTTCTTCATTTTTATTAGGATACTCGATTTTCACTTTAAGCATAAAACGGTCGACCTGTGCTTCAGGTAATGGATAAGTTCCTTCCTGTTCAATCGGATTCTGAGTAGCAAGCACTAGAAAGGGCTCTTCGAGGGTAAAACTTTTTTTTCCAATTGTTACCTGTTTTTCCTGCATAGCTTCAAGCAGTGCGGACTGAACTTTTGCAGGCGCCCTGTTGATTTCATCTGCTAAAATAAAATTAGCGAAGATTGGTCCTTTTCTTACCGAAAAATCATTTTGACTCGGGTTGTAGATCATGGTACCAATAATATCTGCCGGCAGAAGATCGGGCGTAAATTGTATCCTGCTGAATTGGGCATTAATGGCTCCAGCCAATGTTTTTATTGACAATGTTTTAGCCAGGCCAGGTAGTCCTTCCAGTAAAACATGTCCTTTGGCAAGCAGGCCCAGGAGAAGTCTTTGGATCATATAATCCTGGCCAACGATAATTTTGGATGTCGCCTCCTGAATTTGCTCAAGAAAAGCACTGTCCAAATGAATTTGCTGGTTTAGTGCTTCGATATCAACTGATGTATGCATATTCTTTTATAATTGGGTTAAGTGAGTACAAAAATATTGTATATGAACAGAAATACTATTCATTTTTATTTTAATGATTTCTTAAAATCGATAAACTCTTATCGGTTTAATATATCTTGAATTGCTTTACAAAGAATGATTTATGGTTTTTGAAAAATCTTTACAAGTATTTGTTTGTGCTATTTTAATATTGTTTGGTCATCAATGTTATACTCAAGCTGAAAGAATTCCTGATAACACTTCAGGCAAGCAATGTATAATTAACCTTAAGAATACTGCATTAATTGTGAGATTGAACATGAAAAAAAGAACACGAGATGCATACCTCCAACAATTGAATAGACAAGGAATTTCTTATAAAGATTCATTAAAGATGGCTACCAGAATTGAAGTATTGGATGAGAACAGGCAACTCTACAAGTTTTTGGTCAAAGAATCTTTTTCGAAGTACTACAGTTTTTCCAAGGTTTATTTTGTAGAAAACCATATGTATAAACAATTAACAAAGGGTGGGGTAGTCGAAATCGAAACTCATGACGATGAAATCATAACTTCTGATCAACTTGAGGATTATTATGTTCTGACAAATGGATATAATGACCACAACTGGATTATTAAACAATCTGATCTGTCGGCCATGCCAACTGGTTTTCCTGATGAATACAATAGTGGTTTTAAGCGTGTGGTCAATTGGGCTGCAAATAAAAGCAACCTTAATGAAAAGGATATGAATAAAGTCGCTATCAGGATAAATGAAAGATTATTCAAGTACTACCATAAAATAAAAGAGGAGTACTAATTAAATCAGTACCCCTCTTTACCACTGTTTTTGTCTTTGATCAGTATTTTATATCAACAACATAATTGTCGCTATTTGAGTCAGTTGTTTCATTGATTTCGACGACATTAATCAAGTAATATATTCCATTACTTTCTACAATAAAAACATCATCCAATTCTACCCTGAAACTGATTTTTTCCCCGACATTATTGGTATCGGTAAACTCATTACCGTTCTCCCACACAGCTGCTATCTGATCAGGTGTAAATACTTCTTCAAACTTGAATGTTTCCGGTAAGCCGTTGGTATTTGCAATTAATTGTCTTATTTCCGATCCATTTGCACCGGTTACTTTTCTTATCCAGTTTTTATCCATCGGTTCATCAAGATCGATTCCTTCATCCTTAATCTCTGCTGAGGCATCGTTGCTTCCTACACTCATGCCATTATCCAGGTCTAGACCTCCCTGTCCGACTGGTCCGGCAGAATTAAAAAGCACGCCCTGGAGAAAACTGGCAGTCATTCCTGCATCTATCGTGAATTCAACGAATTGAATATCTCCACCTTCATCTTCAATTGCAAGTGTGTAGTTTTTTAAACCGCCATTGTGTGCTGTGATGTAAATATCCACTTCAAACCCGAATTTATCATCTCCTTCAATACTCATTGGATTGGATG
>JAHHJO010000096.1:0-5004 GCA_018680275.1 Bacteroidia bacterium | reverse complement strand
TGCATATCACTTTCCGCCTGAGATGGTTCTTCTATACACCAGACTCTTAAAATTATTTTCAAAAAAATAACAAACAGTGATGTATAAAACTATACTTGGACTTTCAATCCTGATGATTGGTTGCTTTGGGAATGGGCAATCACCAATAAGCGGACTGGTGATCGATAACAAAATTAACCGTGGAATTAATTACACGGATCCTTTGGGAACTGATTTTAGTATCAGATATATACCAATTACGATAACGAATGACAGCACAATTTCGATTCATCTTCAAATGGCCTTTTTAAAAGAATACAATTATCCGCACCCTAATAGTCATGAGAAGTTTAGATTGATTCCATTACCAAAAGAATGGGCATTAGATGGTGTGGAAATTTCCAAAAGTATGATCAATGAAATAACTGGCTACATTGAGAACCCTGCTTTAAATGATACAATTGGACCTGGTAAAAAAATTATTTTAGCGATTGGTTCAATTTATCCCAGGCCAGCGAAATCAACTGGTGTCCTTCCAAGAAAACTATTTACAGTGAGCGATACTGACATTTTTCCTGAATGTGATTGGCATTTGGAAAAAGATTCATCATCAAATCAAAAAAATCAAATGGGACTGAAAGTTATATTTGGTGAAAAGTGCATGATCATTCCTTGTGGTCAAATTTCTTATGTCGGACAGTAGAGAATAAATGCTTTTTGAGACTACAGAAAAAATTTGGCCTGGTCTTCAGGAAGATTACAACTTGGAAGAAGGAAGGACTGTCAATTGGTAATTTGAGGGTTCAAGTCAGGGTTAAGTTTGTACTTTTCCTTTGACTCCAGATCTGTCAAGCTACTGAATCATTCTCCTCATTGATAATAATCATTGACTAAATTCCGATGGGTATCTACATTTTGGATCCTTAAAGGTTTTGGATATATCTGCGCCCTGTTTAAGTGACCTGACTTAAAAAACCATTTATCATGAAACGGACATTTTTTTTAACTGCCATGGTCGTGTCTCTTTACATCGTCACTTTTATCGAAGGTAAAGCCCAGGTGTCAGGAGAGGTCAGTGGGGTGTGGGCAGTGGAGAACTCTCCATACCTTGTCATCGGAGATATCGATATACCTGACAGCCAAACCCTGATTATTGAACCTGGTGTCGAAATCTTTTTTTCTGGACACTACCGATTTGATATTCATGGACAATTACTCGCCATAGGAACAAAAGAAAACAATATCACTTTCAGAGCCCAGAATTCCTCTACCAGTTGGAATGGCTTGCGGTTCAATGAAATTTCCACTTCAAACGACTCATCAAAAATTATCTATTGCAAAATTCAGGATGGATTTCCGATTGGACCAACCGAAGATGATAAAAGCGGGGGAGGTATTTCAGTGATATCGGTGAACAAACTATTGGTAGCTCATTGTGAGATAACAAACAACAAAACTGAAGGAAATGCAGCGACAGGTGGAGCGGGGATTGGCATCAAAAATAGTTCTCCGATAATCTCCCAGAATTTTATCGCTAACAATGTAGCAGAGGGAGGACATGGTGGTGGATTGGCAATTGCAAATAATTCCAATCCTGTAATAATTAACAATATCATTTACAATAATACTGTTATGCTTGCCAATGGAGAGGGTGGAGGAGGTGGAGGTGTTGTTGTTACAACATCCCATCCGGTATTAATGAATAATACGATCATAAACAATCAGGCAAACCATGGTGGCGGGTTCGATTTTATTTTTGGCTCGGCAACTGTCATCAATTCCATTGTCTACGGAAATTCGGCAACCCATGTTGGTGATCAAGTACATTTTGGGTTCGATTATACCAGTAGTTTTTTAAACTGTAGTATAGGTGGTGGGAAAGATGCATTTGCACAAGATCATACTGTAGGTAGCCCCAATTTCATTGGATTCTATGAATACAATATAGATGCTAATCCGAAATTCTTAAATGATGGAGAAGATTTTGGACTATCTGAAGACTCTCCTTGTATAGGAATGGGCATTAATACTGTTGAAATAGATGGAAACTGGTACCAGGCACCATCTACTGATTTTTATGGCTTACCAAGACCAAGACCTGAGTCATCCAATTGCGATATCGGCGCCATTGAACATGGGGAACTGGTGTCAGGACTTAAAGAGCTTGATTTTAAAAAAGTGCCTTTAACTCTTCAAGCTTTTCCAAATCCATTTACTTCCAGTACAGTTTTAAAATATAATTTGAGAAATCCTGCTGAAATTACCCTCAGAATAGTTAATCTACAAGGGCAAGAAATTGATGTATTATTTCCAAAATTCCAACAAGCAGGTGAACAACGGATTGAATGGAAAGCAGTAGGTATAAAAGAAGGTATTTACTTAGCCGTATTGCAATCTGAAAAGGAATTGGCAAGCATAAAAATGATTGTTCAAAAATGATTGCAGCTGCATCTTAAACTTCTGCGATTCAAATGTACATGCGGCTTCCCAAATGCAGGTTTCCAGTCTATCATTGCAATCCTTGAAATTTAATTACATTCATGTATTGAAGTACCTCGTAAAAAGATATCAATGAAACTTAGAATTTCACTAAGCTGTTTATTTGTGATAATGTTGTCTTCCTGCACAGAACAAGCTAATATTCAAACCGATGAGGAGATTTGGAAACTTGGATGGAGAATGATTGCAAGTTCGCTGGAAGAAGAATATACAATCGCAGAATTGCAATTTGATTCGCTTGTGTTATTAGCAACCAAGCTAGAAGACAATTTTTTAAAAAAAGGTTTGGATATAAAATCGAAGCTTGGTAAGCAGGCGGAAATTGAAAGTATCATCAATGCACAAGATGAAAAAACATTGATTGATCTTTGCAGGCTTGACATTCTAAGAGATCTAAAGGTATGTACCAAAATCCCCCAGGAGACAGTTTCAAACCCTGAACTGCAACAAGAAATTATCAGAATGTTTGTTGATGATCAAGTCGTCAGAGGGAATAGAATGGAAGACTTAATAAGTAAATACAACATTGATACAACAATGATAAATGATGGAACGGGACTTGATGTTGATGAAATAAATCGTAACCGATTAAAGGAAATAATTGCTGAATATGGTTTTCCGACAAGAAAGCTTGTTGGTAAAGATGCAATGGAAGGTATTTTTTTTATCATTCAACATGCAGATGGAGAAAAGGATTGGCAGAAAAGCCAACTGCCTAATATTGAAAGTGCCGTCATAGCTGGAGACATGGATGGTCAAAGCTATGCATACCTGTACGATAGGATAAAAATAAACAGTGGTCAAGAACAAGTTTACGGAACCCAGTTTTCTAAGTACGATCCAGTAAAAAGAATTGTTGAATTGGCACCAACTGAAAACATGGAAAAACTAAATGAAAGGAGAATGAAAGTTGGCATGATGCCTATTGAAATGTACAAGGCAATTATGTTGAAAAATCTGTAAATGAGATTTTCATTCGGCTGGAAATTATTTATAATTGGTTTTACATTAAAATTCTGCCAGATCAAGCAAGTGTTTCCTCTTATTAAACTTAATGTTCTAAATTGGAATACAGATAGCAAAAAGTTTTTATGAAATGAATATTAAAACAATCAGATCCTTTCTGAAGCCAGCACTGTTGTTGGTAATTATTTTTGTATTGAATAGTTGTTCAGACAACAAAGAAAAGCCGCATGTAAATAAAATCAAAAACTCGGTTTATCCGAGCGATGTAATTCCATTTATGGATCAATGGAAAATCCTTCTGGGTGATGGTACACGATCTGATCAATTAATAAATTTTGAGAAAAAGGATTTCTTTTATGTTTCAAATGATGGCAAAAACGATTGGGTCGTTTATAAAACACCAAACTCCGGTGTGACCTCCAGAACTTCACATAATACAAGAACGGAATTAGGACAAATAAAACACTGGACACCTGAAACGGGTGGCAGACTGACAGGCACATTAAAAGTAATGCATGTTTCAACTTCAGGTGACGCAAGAGTTGCAGCATCATATTCAGTCGTGGTCGGCCAGATTCATAGTGGCGAAGGACATGAGAATGAACCCTTGAAAATATTCTATAAAAAATTTCCCGGCCACACAAAAGGATCTGTCTTCTGGAACTATGAAATCAACACAGAAGGTGATAATGCAAAGAGATGGGATTACTCAACAGCTGTTTGGGGTTATGATATGTCGGTTTTGGGTCCTTCTGAATCTTCATTCCCTTTAGAACCGAATGATGGTATTGCACTGGGCGAAGAATTTAGTTACGAAGTGAATGTTTACGAAGGAATAATGTATTTGACCTTTAAAAGTGAGGGACACAAGACAAAAACTTTCACGAAAAGTCTTGTGTCTTCAGAATATCTAGAAGACTCGGATATTCCTGGACAAATCAGAACTTTATATGCAATCATAGATCGGGATGGTACAGAAAAACCCAATGCCTATGCTGGTGAGTTACAGTATTTCAAGCAAGGCGCATATAATCAAACGAACGGGAAAGATCCAGCCAGTAATATGGTTTGGAGTAGTGGTGCTGAAACATATGATGGAGATATAGCCAGGCAGTATAATAATGGATGTTACACTGAAGTCTGGTTTAAATCAGGAAGTGTAGGATCAGGCATTTCACCAATTACAAATTAATTACCAAGGGAACATAAATTAGGAGTACAGGAAATTAATTAATCTTATTTAACCATGTTCAAACTAAGCTTAAAAGTATTTTTCATCTTGTTCACAGTTATTATTGTCCTTTTCTTTTTTAGAAATTGTGTATTGACCGGCGATTACTCAAAGATGGTCCTCATTCATTTTCTGGTTGTTTCAATCTTATTTATCGCCCCTCCTGTATATTTATTATCGTTCATCGGGACTTATATATACAGTAAGCTCAAAATGAAGGATTAATTTAATTATCAACCATCGGAGTATAATGATGATCTCGCTATTGGCAAGCATTTACACAGGATGTCCTGATGACAAATAAATCAGAAATAAGAAAAGATTATTAA
>JAHHJO010000119.1:0-4835 GCA_018680275.1 Bacteroidia bacterium | reverse complement strand
CTCTATAGCCTTGTCAAGCACTCCAAGATCTAGATAAGACAAGCCCATATTATATAGAGATGGATGATATTTTGGTTGTGTAGCTACAGCTGCCTCGTAGGCCTTGATTGCTTCTGTATGCCTGTTGAGAAAACGAAATGCATCGCCTTTGTGATGGTGACATTCAGTGAAGCCGTCATAAATAGACAATGCCTTATCGTAATAAGCAATAGCTTCTTCAACTTTTTGGCGTTGTTCAGTGACATTCTTGATGGTCTTCGCTTCTTCAAAGAGACTGGTACCATAAAATGTATTTGACCTGGAACTGTTCGGAGCGGTATGAATTCCTGTGGAAAATAGGGTAGCATCAGATTTCCAGACAGCATTCCTGTCAAATGTTTTAAAGGAATACAGGACAAAGATAACACCCAGAAGTCCATAGAAATAATTGGAATATCCTTTCTTAAAAAGAAATTCATACATGTAATAACCCAATATCATACAGAAACCAAGAGATGGTGAAAAGAGCAATCGCTCTGCCATAGTGACACCGGTAAGAAAGAATACATTGCTCACCATGCCGAACATGATCAGGAAAAAGCCGATACCATAAGCCACAAGGTTTTTATTGCCTTTGACGATGCTCCATAATGTGAATCCTGCCAAACCGGCCCAGACGATTAAGCTGACTATTGGTCTGAAATCTGTCCAGGCCATAATGGGTACCTGGAAGGCACTGTAGTCATAACTCAGGCTTACAGGAAATACAAGGAGCCACAAATAATCGCCCATCATGGCGATGGCTGTTGCCAGGCGATCTAATAGACTTTCAGCTGCATACAGGCTGTTATCCGTTATTCCGAGTTGTTGTCCACTGTCTCCTGTCGCATTGAAATAGAGCAGAAAGTAGAGTATTACTGGTATCAGGAAATATCCCGTCGTTTTGAATAACCGGGTCTTGTTTTGTCCACCAAAAAAGTAAGCGGTCAATGGAACGATGCCCAATACGGCAAGGCCGGATTCTTTGGAAAGGGCAGCAAATAAATAGGCTGCAAGTCCAAACAACAACCATTTCAGATTTCCCTTTTGGCAATATTTCATAACTGAATAAACAGTACCCATCAAGCCCAGGAATAGAAATATCTCGTCCCGGCTCTTTATGTTAGCGACAACTTCTGTATGAATTGGATGTGCGGCAAATAATAAAGCGATACCCAGTGGCAGCAACTGATTATGCTCCTTGAATATTAATCGCAATGTGAGGAAGAGTAATCCACAGGCCAGGGCATACCAGAACACATTGAAGAAATGATGCGTCTGTGGACTCTCACCAAAAAACTGTTTTTCAATAGCAAAGGCAGCCATCATCACAGGCCTGTAATTGCGGTCTGGCGTACCGGTGAAACCCTCATGTAAGGAATGTGTAAAAATATCCCCGATGCCCGAAAAGCCACTTGATACATATCGGTTTTTAGCACAGACCAGATCATCATCAAGCACATACCCATGATTTAATGTATTTGCATATACAAGAAAGGCCACAGCAATAACACCAATGGTGTACCAATCCCATTTAATTTTGAAACTTGATTTGGGTTTTACCTTGGATCCTACCTTCTTCCTGGTTTTCTTTTTTTTAACAGCCATTTTAGAATGTTTCCGTTTTATACTGATCAAATTTAATACTTCAAGGCATTCAAGCAAAAGCTTGAACCTGGAATCACGATTAGTGGATTTTATTCAAAAGGAGAAAAGCCTCTCTCCATGATCACAATTTGGATTGTGTTCAATGCTTCAGACCTTTATTCAATAATCCAGGGATAAGCCTTTTTGAAAGCATCTCGCCAGGTAAAATGATTATGGCTAAACCCTCTTTGTTTCTCAAGTCTTAAATTGTCGCTAGTCATTCCGGCAGCTTCCAATACCTTAAAGGTTCTTTTAGCCAGACCTACCAAATCATTTTCTTCTGTACCAATACTTATAAATATCTTTTTATCTGAAAGATCCTTATCATAGTGCAGTCTGAACACTTCGTCAGACACCCAAAAAGATGGCGACATGACAATAGCTTTTCCAAAAGTTTCAGGATAGGTCATGAGTATATAGTAGGCCATCAATCCGCCCAATGAAGCACCGCCGATAATTGTATGACTGGGACTTCTTTTCGTTTTGAAGCGCATGTCAATCCAGGGCTTCAGATCATGGACCAGGAAACGTGAAAATTCGGATCCATAAACTTCTTCGTTGCTGTCTGTTTTTGCAAATGGCTTATACTCTTCAGAACGTCGGTCTCCATTTTCAATACCGACAACAATGGCGCCTGGGCCTCCTTCAGCCATGACAGATTCGATACGTTCATCCAGTTGCCATTCAGGTCCTTGCATATATAAGTCATCAAATAGAGATTCTCCGTCGAGCATATAAATGACAGGGTATTTCTGGTCTGAGTTCTCATAACCCGGAGGTAGAAAAATATGTAGTGTTCTTCGTTCATCCAGGAATTCCAGGTAGATGGTATCCTTTAATAATTTGACATTTTCAGAAGCTGTATATACAAGATGCTCCTTGTACTTTTTTAGCTTGAAAAAGTCCCATGCCTGTCTTCCGAAAATATAGCCGAAGTAAATGACTACAAGTAAAATCAAGATGGCTAAGAGTTTGAGAATCTTCCTGATCATTTTTAGATTATTCTATTTTGAAAATAGGGTATCGCATATATGCTTTCTCGGCATGCTCAGAATGCTGGTAGATGAAATATAATTGGGCATTAGGGTTGTTCGCAAACGTCTCATCTTCCATGATCTTTTTATCCAAAGCTTCTTGTAATGCAGGATCCTGTCGAAGAATTTCCAGGGCCAGGTCTTCGAATACATAGCTTGAAAAATATTCCTTCCTCTGCAGGATCATATCAAAGAAATTCCATTTAAAAAAGGAGTCTTCACCGAGTGGATCAAGGGTTACAATGATATAACGATTTCCAGCCTGGTTGACCGGAACCATTATGTCACCTTTCCTGGCTTTGATCTTTTCTTTTCTTTCCTCAAGTTGAATATTGTAATGGATATAATGTCCTTCATAGGGAGATTTGCTCGTTTCGAAATCCTGGATATAGTAAACTGTCGCCTCAAATTCCTGTTCTGTATCGACCCTTGTATATGTAATATTGTTCAGATCAAGCCTGTGGATAATGTTGTGCCATGACCTTGGAATAATGTAATATTCCGGCTTCATGACCTGGTCTTTGGTTTTATAGCTATCATAGAAAGGGATCGTTTTCTGTATTGGTTTACTCCGGTCATAGTATAGCCTGTCTTGATTGTGGATACCACTTTTCTTATATCCTGATTCATACCCCAGGAATTCAATTTCCTGGTGTTTTTCAGGATCAACCTCCCAACTGACCGGGAAATAGCTTTGTTTCTTTACCTCTTCTTTGGCTTTCTGACGCGTCTGAAGCAATTGGTCTTTAAAAAGGTGACATGCTGTAATCATTCCTTTCATAAAGGTCAGGGTCGACTTTACCCGCTGGTTGTAAGGTTTAAGCATATGAGTCTCCGTCATAAAACCAATGGTGTGGAATAAAGCGGTATAACCTGTCGAGTATCTTGGATAGTCTGGAAATTGTTCGATGCCCTTATCTGGAGTGGGGTGGCGATGATGTGATCCCCACATATTGACATATGGCGTCATAATATCCTCGTTTTCTTCCATATGACTGAAAAGATATGGCAGTAATGTTTCTTCCTGGAAATCCTTCAATACACCGCCCAGTTTGTCTTTTTGAGGATAGACCAGTGTCATGGTATATTGATAATCTGCGCCATTGCTTACGTGGGTATCGAGAAACAGATCAGGATCAAGGTAGTGGAATATCCCTGCAAATGATTCAGCATTTTTAGTATCACTTTTGATGAAATCTCTGTTCAAATCATAATTTCTGCCGTTACCCCTGAAGCCATATGATTTTGGCCCGTTTTGGTTGGTCCGACTGGTGCTGTTTCGGTTAATGGCACCGCCGACATTATAAAACGGTATCACAGCCAATACGACATCCTTCATCTCTTCCTGTAATAATCTTTTGAAGCCAATGTCTCTCAGCAGCAGCATACTGGCATCGATACCATCAGGTTCTCCGGGATGTATGCCGTTATTGATCAAAATGATGGCTTTACCGGAAGCTTTGATTTTAGCAATATCAAATTGTTTTTCTGCAGAATAAATAACAAGATGAAGTGGTTCACCGCAATCGGTTTCACCCATGACCTTTATTTGAATTTCATCAAAGTGTGTAGCAAGCTTTTCGAAATAACGGATACCTTCAGAATATTCTGCCGTTTCGGTATGTCCCGATAATTCATACCTGGTTTTAAAATCATCATATGCTGTCATGGACATTTCTTTTTTGGTGATACAGGAAGTCAGGCTAAATACAATGATAAGGAGAGAAAGATGTTTCATTTTGTGTTTGTAATACAGCTCAAAAGATAAGTAATAATCATCATTCTGTATCCATAAAAAATTAATTCATAACAGTTCGTTAAAATCAAGTCTTATAATTTCATCTATGTGAAGGGTATATGAATATGATTAGAGTTTATATCTGCGTATTTTATATGATTTTCAGTATGTTAAATAAATAATTTCAAGATAGAAATAGTCTTTTGTGAGATGTGATTTTCCTGTTTGTAATTTCTAGTATCTTAGACATTTTTTGATCTAATGATTATGCCCCGACCATTAAACCGCATATTGGCTGCTATTATGTTTACCGATATTAAAGGCTATACAGCCATGATGCAGCAAGATGAGAAATTGTCAATTTCAATCAGAAACAGGCACAGGAAGATCTTCAATGA
>JAHHJO010000585.1:0-3412 GCA_018680275.1 Bacteroidia bacterium | reverse complement strand
CTTGTGAAGTTCTGATTCCTATAGTGATTATGGCTTTTGTTTTTTATTGTCTTCCAACTTTTTTGTATTTTAACTTTAGCCTGCAACCCAAGCAATATTTCATTAAATGAAACAATCATTCATTTTTAAACTTCTATTCTTTCTTATTCTGAATTTCTTTTTTTCGTCTTGTTTTCCAAGGATATTCAATGTGCCAAAAGGAGACAGGAAAACACCTGTTCCCGGGCACGGTTTCCTCGCAGGGGCAGCAGAAACAGATATCACACCATTCCCCGGAAGCACAATGGCAGGTTTTGGAGAAGATATCGGTCAATTCACCAGAGGGAACCTGGGACGACTTTATGTAAAATCAACTTATGTAGAAGACAGCCTGGGTAATTACTTGTTTATTGTAGCCTGTGATTTATGGGCATTTCCAAAAGGTCTTGGAGATCGGGTAATGAATGAATTAAAAAGGTATCCGATCCCTGGCATCAATTTCATTATTGCTCGTGAGAATGTTCTATTCACTGCTACGCATACACATAATGCACAGGGTAACTATTCAACATCCTATGGCTATAATGCCGGTAGTTCAACGAGTACCGGATTTGATAAGGATCAATTCAGGTTTTTGATTTCGAGAATTAAGGAATCTATGGAGCTAGCTTATACAGCAAGAGAATCAGCCTCTGTTGAATATAGCGCCACTAATGTATTCGGGTTGTCAAGAAACAGGAGTATCAAACCATGGAGGAATAATCGACCCGAAGACAAGCAGGTATTTTACAACAGGCTGTCATCAGGAAATAATTATGTTTCAGATCAGCCCGAATGCCTTGCTGATGATCCCGACCAGTTCGTTGCAGTCAACCCGGTTTTGACAACAATTCTTATAAATTCTAACAGCACGGGGCACCCCATTTCAGTTATCAATAATTATACAGCACATCCTACTGTACTGGGATCAGATTGCGTTTTGGCATCTGCAGATGTTTTTGGAGTAGCCTCCGTTTTGATTCAGAACTACTTGAGGGATAGGTTTTCAGGAAAGCTTGTTCATCCAATTGTTAGCTTTATTAATGGTGCTGAGGGGGATATTTCTATGAACTGGAAGAAGCAGGGCAGGGAGGAAATGATTCGCCTCGGGGAAAAGTTGGGAATCGAAGTTATTGAACTACTTAATGGAGACCTTATTCCGGTTAACAAGCTGGTTTCTTCTCAACTTGTATTTGATTGTATCAGGAATAGGGAAGTAAATGATCCAGGATATGAATCCATATTAAAAGGAGTTCCTGTCCATCGGACAGCAAAAAAACCAGCGGCGGGCAAAGCAATTATTCTTGGAGCGGAAGACGGAAGGGTAGACAACAAGTTTGAGATCGATGAATGTAATTTCTCTGAAGCCATTATGTCACACAAGATTGAAGGTGGTCATGCCCACAAGGATGTATTCAAGAAAACTTACCTGGCCGGGAAAAGTGCACCTGCCATTATTCCGTTTGGAATGCATGATATCGGCCAGATCAGGATAATTGCTGTACCTGGAGAATGTTCAGTAGCACTGGGTGAAAGGTTGATTAAAGCAGCAACGAAATCACATGGACAACATACCTTTATAGCCGGTCTTGCCAATGAATATATGTCATACCTGACTACCCCTGAAGAATATAAACTACAACATTATGAAGGTGCATCAACGATTTATGGATTGGCTTCAGGCCTTTTTATTGAACAGAAATTCAATGATATTCATACCGGAGGTATATCAGGAAGATATGCCGGCTTGAAATGGTATTTTCCGGGGATTATTTTCTACCCATATAGAAAAAATAAAATCAGGCAGAGGTTTCTGAATAATCATTTCAACAGTTATCATCTGCTTAAAAGTATTGCAGCTGAGCATTTGTCTGAAGGAATTGATTATATAAAGCATACCTGGACTTTAAAACATGAATTTGACTATGAGAATATACCTGAAGTCAAACTGGAGACCCTGACTTCTGATGGTTGGAAGGATTTTATAATTGAAAAATCTTTTCAGGATATAAGGATTCATGAATCTCAAAATGATAAGTATTCCTATAATTTCATGAATTATATTGCTAGGAATAACTCCGGGGATAAGTTATGGGAAACGATATGGATACCACCTCAAGGGATTCATCCTGGAACCCAATTGCGTTTCAGCTTAGAATGTGGATCAATTACTTCTTATTCAAAGGAATTCGTACTTAATTAAACTACTCTATGGTCAGATATAAAGGAATTACATTAAGTTCAAATGACAGTGTTCCATCACCCAGGACAGAACCATATCAATTGTCAGATCCCCTGGCTTCATTTTTTGACCTTAATGTTTATGGTCAGCGAAATGTCTTATTTTTCAATAAAGCCTTCATTGATGATAATGGCAATGATACACAACATTACACCTTCAGGCTGAACAATCACTTCCAGGGAGTCGTGCGTCATATGGATGGGCAGCATTTTATATTTTCAGGTAGCAATACATTTGATGATACAGCCTGCCTGTTCGTATTCAAATTGAATAGTTACCTCGCGAATGCTGCAAATGATGAGTTCCGCCAAAAGTTCATCCGTTCGAATACTATTATTCCGAATGATGATGAGCATATGGATAATGTTGAATTCATATACAATTTTCCTGGACCATACTGGCATGCAGGAGGAATATCGCTTCTTGGAGATATTTTGGTCTGTCCTTTGGAAAATAAAGACTTGCACAAAAGATCAAAGATCTGTTTTATCAATTTTAGAAACCCGTCAAGGCCAAAATTGTATAAGACAGAAATTTACAGGGATTATGCAGCAGGCTGTGCATCGATGACAAAACTCAAAAACAAGCATTTTCTACTGGCTGTATGGACAGAAGATAATGGACATAAATTGGATTTTTATCTCTCGAACTCGAAAAATTTATCTAATGGTTTCAGTAGTGAAATCACTGTGCCATTTGAAGATTTTAAGAATCGGCATGATAATATAAAGCCCCGCTTTCAATGTATACAAATGATTCAAAATAATGATGGATCAAAAATATATATCATCGGGACAGATAAAGGAAGGGTTCCTAAACATGATGGTAGCTATAGTTTCCCTAACCGGCGGTTTATCATGTATATAGATCTCGATCATGCAACAAAAAGAACCAATGATCCCATCTTAATAACCCCGGAAGTAACTATTTTTCCTCATTGGGAAATGCCAAATGGTGGTGAAAGCTACAATTTCAATGCTGTAGGAGGTTATTATGTCCATGACAATCAATTGTACATGTATGGTGGGTCAACTTTCAGAGTACAGTCAAAATCGAATATCAGAATAACAGAATTTGCGCCTTCATTAAAACCTACCCCGAAATGCGATTTATTGGAAGATGCGATCGTTGAGTTATATACAGAAAATGAAT
>JAHHJO010000242.1:0-4013 GCA_018680275.1 Bacteroidia bacterium | reverse complement strand
GGGTATTCCTGGATTAGTTTCGTTTCTCTTTGTTTACGTGGAAGATCAGGATACATTTCCAGGATTTCCTCCGCATGAATAAATTTCAATTCTCTTGGAAAATCAGGGTACCTGCTATCATTTAATTCAGGAAACTTTTCTTTTGCCATTTGTCCGGCTTCCCAGATGACATTCCAGATTCTTTTAACGCTATCAGTAAGGTAATCAAGGTTCCTGTCCTGCATTGTAATTCTTTTCTCCCAATCCCACTGATCCACATATGCTGAATGATCATGATCCAGAAAATAGTCTTTTCTGATAGCACGCATATCGGTATTAATACCTTTTCCTACTTCACATTCAAACTGGGCCAATGCCATTCTTTTCCACTTGGTAGCTGCCTGGACAACCTGTGCAGGGAGTCTTTTTTCGAGTCCTAGGCCTGCAGGAAATGAAACCGGTGTTCTGGATCCGTCTCTGTCAAGATAGTCATTTACGCCGCTGTCTTCTGTGACAATCAATGGAACCTGGACCATCTGTATATTCAAGGCTTCAGCAAGTCCTTTTTCTATGTACTCTTTGATATCATAAAGTGCTTTCATTCGTCGCATTGGAGATTGAAGAGCCTTGTAGTTTTGAGGTAATACCTTATTGACTTCTTCATAGGTGCTGATGCCTGGTCCTGCCAGATCTGTTTTTTTATCGTACATGCGTGTTGATTTTAGACTTAAAGTTTAGGTAATAATAGATCATGTATTTATTATGATACTTCAGCAAATTAAAATATTTGATACCATATTCAGATGACAATAATCATTTGTGTGATTGATAGCTATCAATTCAATGCCACGATATAAATTCCTTTTTGATTCCACTTTTGTACTCCTTATTGCAAACAAAAAAAAAGGACCAAATCTTCATGATCTGGTCCCTCAACTTTTGGTTGATCGTTGTTTTATCCTAGAAATTCCACAATCTTGTCATATTAAACCCAACGACAAATGTATCTCCACCAGTAATTTCATTATTTAATGTCTGATTCAACTGTGGAATCATGTACCTATGCTTACCGATGAAAATTTGAAATGCATGTGAGCTTGTGACATTTTCGATACCAAAGGCCAGGTTGGATTTTGGCTCTATCTGATCAATGCCATGATCAGTAATCGGATGATCGTAATTGAACAGGAATGTGATTCCGTCTGTTATTTTATACCTGCCCATGACAGAAAATGACAGATGGGTACTCTTCAGCAAATCCTCAGCTCCTGTCTCTTCATTAGCTATCCTGTTAGGAAAGTTGGTGTGAGAGACATTTCCTGCGACTTGCAGAGAAAGTTTATCCGAAAATTTTCTGGCGATCATTAATTGATTGAAAAAGGAAAGCCGATCACTGAATTCAATGAAATTGTCACCATCCCTGGTATCTACAGCAATATTTCCAAGATATGAAACGCTTACCGGTGATCCTCCTGATCTTGCCTGTTTGACCAGGGCATATTTCAGGTGGAAATCCCAGTGTAATCTTACACTTGTTAATCCAGCTCCTATTTGTAATTTGTCTATAGGGACATATACAAAACCGAAGCGAATTTTTGAAGGTGCATAAAGTCCGAAAAGGTCTTCAAAACCATTGTCAATATCACCAAACCGATGCTGGATATCCATTTCAAGGGTGCCCTTGAACGGGACCATCACAGTTTGGTGGTCAATAAGCCAGATGCTTTCAAATGTGCTTCTGACAGGACGTAAGTCTTTTTCTTTTTCCTGAACTTCAACCTGTGCCGTGAGACTTCCGATCGACAGGATCAGAAATCCCAACAACAGGTTTATAGATTGCTTGATAATTTTCATAGTCTGGTTTGTAAGCTTACAAATTGTATGCTGTGCATATTTTATTCTAATGCTTCTAAACTGTTTTCAAGCAACTTCTTGGCGAACTTGTAATTGTGTATACCATTACTTTGGTCTTCAAGTACATACTTGTAGTTCCAGAGTATACCCACTTGCAAGCTTGTTAATTCAATAGGAACGAGTGCATATTCAAGATTGTCATCAAGGATACCCAATTCGTTCAGCCTTGTACCTAATTGATTTAACAAGTCAGTGATTTCTGTTTGTGTCTCATCAACAGTAGCCAATAGTGCATCTTCATCAGAGTGACACTGGATACATCCTGCTGTGTTGAGTTCACCATCTTCAGAAGCAACTCTGAAAGTGTGACCACCTGCTTCGTTCTGACCCATTACTGTGGCCATATGGCAGTTAACACATGCATTGTCGATCAGGGTGGTATGCAGTGAATTCTCGTATCCTTCACCTATCAGGTATGCAGCTTGTCCGGAGAACATTAATCCTTGTGCACCGTGGTGAGGTCCGTAACGCTTGTTGGTCACTTCATACACCGCATCTTCTCCAACTGGAGGCAATGCAGGACTTGGTACTCTTGCCTGGTGACAATTGATACATAAGCTTGAATTGCCCAGGTCAACTGTCTCGCCACCAACCCATAAAGTCACAGGGTCTGACGAAGTCAGATTCCAGTCTTCCTGTGTATAAGTAGAGTGTACCTGGTGACAAGTATAACAGTTTTGAGGTAACGGATCCTGAACTGTTCCAGATGCATTCATTTCTCCCGAAGCGATTCTTTCAAGGAATCCCTGGCTGGTATGACAACCTGCACATGAAGAGAAATTTCTTTCATAGCGTCCACCTGTTGCATGCACTGATTTTTCCCATTGTGCCAGTTTGGCTGTAATCAACTGGGAATTACCATGACATTGCTTACAATCCTGGACACCTTCGCCAGCAGGTCCTGTCGGTCCTGAAGGGCCAACTTCACCAGTAGTTCCATCAACACCAGCAGGTCCTGTCAAACCAATTGGTCCCTGGTCTCCTTCACAAGACCATAATCCTATCATTGCAAATGCAAGTAAGTAGGTTAAAAATTTAAGTTTATTGTTTGTTTTCATAACAGAGAATTTCTTTTAAAGTATACCGAAAATTAAATCTTAAAACATTATTTGTGAAAAAATTATAGTTGATCGTTCTCATGTGAAAGGATGATAATTGTCATCGTTTTGTAAAGACAATGTAATAAAAATGTCACAGAACGTATGTGAACGTCCTATAATATTTCTAGAGAGTATCCCTGTAAAATTCTTCTGTAAATTCATAACCCATTGATAATGAGTCTGATCAATGAAAATCACCAGTATTGGATCAGGAAATTCACAAAATAATTTTGAATACAAGAGTACAAATGACCTGGATCACACTTATAAAGTAAATACAGGATTATACCAACAACACTACACCTTATTCCTTGCAGACGATGAGCCCGGCTAAGATTTTCAGCCTTTTTGATCATTCTGTAAGAATGCTTATTAGTTCACTTTTAAAATTAATTATTATGATTATTTATCGTTTTAGATTGTTGGTATGTATGGTTTTGGTTTCTTTTCTTTCTGTCTCCTGTTCAGACGATTCGGGTACGGAGATAGCAGATTCCTTCTCTGATAATGAAGGCTCAGTCCTTGATGATGCCGAAGCCAGGCGAGGACGAGGAGGCTCTAATGGATCCGGAATCGAAGTGTCACGTATCGATTCAGATATCCTCCAGGATTGGATGTCTCTTTTTCTTGAATTAGATCGTTATGCTTACGGGATGCGTCCTAATGCGACAGCACGTGCACTGGCCTATATAAATATGGGTGCCTATGAAACCGCCTTACCCGGCATGCCTGACTTTGTCTCCAATGATCGATTAATTCAAGGATTGCGCATTGACCGCAGAGTCAATAACAGGAATCTTAATTATGAACTGGCTTTAAATGCAGCTTATGCGGATCTTTTTGATCATTTCATACTCAATCTGCCATCAGCAGAAGAAAGTAAAATAGCTCAGCTCGAAGATCAGATATTCAATGAATTGTCACAGAATATCAGCAACAGGGATATTGACGAATCATTAAGTTGGGGCACATCTGTTGCCAGTCAGATTATTGCTTATAGTCAGACAGACCAGGCAGCTG
>JAHHJO010000020.1:0-5293 GCA_018680275.1 Bacteroidia bacterium | reverse complement strand
AGATTTTGGACAAACAAAGTATGTCCCAGGCAGGTTGTAAGGATTGCTACGCCCAATATATAAGGCCAGTCGATATGAAATGTAGCATTAGATTCTATGAATAGAAATGGTACCAGCAATATCGTCATGATGATCAATTGATATAGCATCATGACAGATCCATTATAATCTGTGATTACTTTCCTGGTATAAATGTTTCTGAGAGCATAGGTCAACGCAGAGATCAATCCTGCAATGATGCCTGGTATGATATGTTGATTTTCTTCACCTTTCGGTAAAATGATATACAATCCTGCAATGATCATCAGGGATAATCCAATGTGGTAAAGTTTGAATTTTGTTTTCAGGATGATCGGTTCCAGTATGGCGGTCATTGCCGGGAATGTATGCAGAGTGATCAGTGCAATAGCGATATTGGATAATGACAAGGAATAAAAATAGCTCACCCAGTGCGCTGCCAGCAGAAACGAGCTGATGAAGATTATAGAGTAGTGTGAACGTCGTTTGATCTTCAGATCATATTTCATCCATTTAACAAACCCCAGCATGATTGTCATGGCGATTGCACATCTCCACCAAATTGTCAGTGTTGGTGTCATGAGAATGGGTCTTCCAAAAACACCGGATGTACTCAGGAATATAATGGCCAGATTCAGCTCCAGGAATGATCTGTTGATCTTCATTACTGTAAATGTAGTTGTTCCACATGGTTCCTTGTGGTTTAAATATCAGTATTATTTAACTTCAAGAATAAGTGGAGGGATTTACTCTAAAGGGAGTTAGAGGGTTGTGGGAGGAAGACAGCTGGTGTAGAATCTCAATTTCTCACACGCTATTTCAGATCACTTTTCCTGAGTGTGTATTTTAAAAACAAACAATAAGACTAAAAAACCGACAATAAATTGACGGAATAGACGACATATGTTATTTTTGTCGTATCGTCATGTATCTCAATTGCCACACATATTATTCCCTGAAGTATGGAACACTCTCTCCGGATCAACTCGTATCGGCGGCTAAAAATTCAGGAATTGATACGCTCGTACTGACTGATATCAATAACACATCCTGTGCGCATAGCTTTATAATATCTGCCAGGCAAGCAGGCATTAAGCCTATTTTAGGCATTGAATTCAGGTCGGCGATAAAAACGACAACTATTGACGATGATGTCGCCGTATTCAGTATCAAGGATTCGCGATTCGCTTATGTGGGTATCGCCAGGAATAAGGAAGGCTGGCGGGAATTGTGCGCCCACCTGAGCCGCTATTCGATGCGTAATGAACCGGTACCTGAAATTGCACCTGAATTCAAACATGCTTTTGTGGTATACCGCAAACTGCCGGTGGGACTGAAGAAGTTGCGTTCTCATGAGTTTATCGGGGTGATGCCGGGAGAGGTGAACCAATTGTTTTCTTCCTACTTGCTCAATTATATGGACAAGCTGGTGGTTTTTGCACCGATTACCTTCCTGGATCAGGACGGATACCGGACACACAAATTGCTGCGTTGTATCGACCTTAATATCGTGATCGGCAAACTGGATACGCAACAATGTGCGAAGTCATCAGAACAGATCTATACACCACTGCAGCTGGAAAAGATCTTTGAACCCTATCCCCGCATCATCGAAAATACCAAAGCATTGCTGTCCCGGTGCTCAATCTCGATGCATGATACATCGCTGAATAACCGGCAGACATTTACCGGTTCACGATCCGGGGACATGAAACTCTTGCGCAAGCTGGCCATCAATGGTTGTATACGTCGGTATGGTGAACGCCATCGATTGTCCATGGAACGTACCCACAAGGAATTAGCTGTCATCGACAAGCTCGGATTTGCAGCTTACTTTCTTATCACCTGGGATATTGTACGTTATGCACAGACAGCCGGATACCACCATGTAGGGCGGGGGAGTGGTGCCAATTCGATCGTGGCCTTCAATCTCTTTATTACGGATGTGGATCCAATGGATCTCGATTTATATTTCGAGCGTTTTATCAATCCACACAGAAGCTCACCTCCTGATTTCGATATCGATTTTTCCTGGGATGAACGTGATGATGTCACCGATTATATTTTCAAGCGCTATGGCAAGGACCATACGGCCTTGCTCGCCACTTACAATACCTTTAAGGGGAAGTCAATTATTCGCGAATTAGGAAAAGTATTGGGTTTACCGAAGGCTGATATCGATCTGATCGTCAGCGAACCCCTGGCTTATGACAAGCACCATCCCTTTGCCAAACATATTTTCAAATATGGGAAGTTTATCGAAGGCTTCCCCAATTACCTGTCTATCCATGCCGGTGGCATCCTGATCAGCGAGGAACCGCTCAATTACCATACAGCCCTGCAGATGATGCCCAAGGGTTTTGCGATCACACATTTTGACATGTATGGTGCCGAGGATATGGGTTTTCACAAATATGATATTCTGAGCCAGCGCGGACTTGGACATATCAAAGATGCCGTCACACTGGTGGCTCGCAACCAGGGAAAAGCAGTCGATATTCATAATGTCAAGACGATAAAAGAAGATACTGAAGTACGCAAGCAACTCAAGTCTGGCCAGTGTATCGGTTGCTTCTACATCGAGTCCCCGGCGATGCGCGGCTTGTTGACCAAACTGCATTGTGACAATTATGTGCACCTGGTTGCAGCCAGTTCAATTATCCGCCCCGGGGTTGCCAAGTCGGGCATGATGCGCGAATACATCAACCGCTTTCATCATCCTGAATCTTTCACTTATATACATCCTGTATTTGAGGAACATTTGCGTGAAACCTATGGAGTGATGGTATACCAGGAAGACGTGATGAAAATCGTACACCATTTTGCCGGCCTGGATCTGGATGAATCCGATGTTCTGAGGCGTATCATGACAGGAAAGAAAAAGAACTCGGATACCTTCACCCGTCTGCGCGAAAAGTACTTCCGTAATTGTAAAGCCCGGGGTTACCCCCAAAGCCTCACCGAAGAAGTCTGGCGACAGATCGCCAGTTTCAGTGGCTACTCGTTCTGTAAAGCCCATTCTGCCAGTTTCGCCGTCGAGTCTTTTCAAAGCCTTTACCTGAAGACCTATTTCCCGAAAGAATTCATGGTAGCTGTGATCAATAACTTTGGTGGGTTTTACAATACCGAGCTTTATGTCCATGAAGCACGTATGTATGGTGCCAATATTGAAGCACCCTGTGTCAATCACAGCACCTACCTGACCAATATTTACGGGGATGATGTTTATATCGGCTTCATTCATATCTCACAACTTGAAAAACGGGTTGCCATCCGTATCATCAATGAACGTATCGATAATGGAACATACCAGGGCCTCCAGGATTTTGTCAGCCGTATCGATATTAGCAAGGAACAGCTCGAACTCCTCATCCGTGTCGGTGCTTTTCGTTTTACCGGCCTGAATAAATATGCCCTGATGTGGGAAAAGAATGCTGTTCATAATCCCGAAGTCAAGTTTAATGGAAGTGGGCACCTCTTCGGTATCGAATCCGAAGATTACGAACTGCCCATCCTCGAAGAAACCCGTCACGAACAAGCTTTTGATGAGATCGAGCTTTTAGGCTTCCCGCTGTGTTCACCATTTGATTTGCTTGACAATGACATCAACGGGGATATCCCCGCACGGGATATGAAGAAGCACAACAAACGTACCGTCCGGATGCTGGGGTATTTCGTCACCCGTAAAAATGTCACAACAGTCAATCGTAAACTGATGAACTTCGGTACCTGGCTGGACCAGGAAGGGAAGTTTTTTGATACGACCCATTTTCCACCCAGCCTGGCACGATATCCTTTCAAGGGGAAAGGCTGCTATCTTATCACAGGAAAGATCGTCGAAGACTTTGAATTCCCCAGCCTTGAGGTGACCAGGATGGAGAAACTGGCTTATGTGAAGGATGAGAGGTATTAGGGGGGATATCAATGTTATAATGTTTATAATGCTCCAATGTTATAATGCTCTAATGTGTGGAATCGTATGGAATGAACTGAGGGATGATTTCCCCTTGAGGGGCCAGGGGTGGGTGAAGGGTTTAATGCTCAAATGCTCTAATGCTCCAATTCTCTAATGCTCCAATGTGTGCAATCGTATGGAATGAACTGAGGGCTGATTTCCCCTTGAGGGGCCAGGGGTGAGTGAAGGGCTTTAATGCTCCAATGCTCTAATGTTATAATGCTCCAATATGTGCAATTGCTTGGAGTAAACTTAGGGCTGATTTCCCTTTCAGGGGCCAGGGGTGGGTTAAGGGATTAATGTTTTAATGTTATAATGCTCTAATGTTATAATGCTCTAATGATTTAATGTGTCCATTCCTAAAAAAGGTTGTCACATTTGGTTAATTAATACTGATATAAGTTGTCATCATTTCTAATTACTGGAAATAGTTGATTCTTTAAATTTAATTCTTTGCTTCCACAGTTTTTTTAGTGGCCATGTATCATTTGTATGAGCCTGGATTGGTGTCATCAAATTACAACTTAAATGTGGTCGGCGGTTATTGTATATTTCAATGGCCTGGTTAATAACGTTCTTTGCTTGACCAAACGATTTGAACTTCTTGTTTACTAATAATTCATTTTTCAATATACCGTTTAGTCTTTCAGCGACTGGATTTTCATGACTGTGTCCAGCTCTGGTCATACTTGTATTTATTCCATATCTATGCGAAAATTCTTGAAACAGTTTGCTCTTAAACTGACTTCCTCTGTCGGAGTGGATAATCAAACTATTATTAAAACTCACACTATGTTTTGGTAGCTGATTTTCTACTGCATGTTCTAGTCCGGATAAAATATCATTTGTTCTCATTCGTATAGAAATGGAGTGTCCTACAATCATATGTGAAGCTTCATCACAGATGCAACACAGATAACAAAAACGACTTGAATTGGCTAATTCTAAATAGGTAATATCTGTACTCCACAATTGATTTATTCTGTTAATTACTAAGTCTTTCCTTAAGTCTGGATAAATACTTTCTCCATTGCCGTTTGTCTGTTTTGGCCTGTATTTACGGGTCCTTCGGATTAATAATCGATGTTCTCGCAATAAATTATACAAAGCATCTCTACCTATAGTTAGTCCAAGATCTGATTGATTGATCATATGTTGTAACTTGATAACTCCGATTTTAGGCTGATACTTTCTTTCGTGTCTTACAAATGCCAAAACCTTGTCGTTTTGGAATTCTTTTTTCACTCGATACTTGCCTGCTTTGTAATAGGCCTGAGGTGTTTTTCCAAACAGTCTGCATAAACTTTTGATGGATTGTTC
>JAHHJO010000180.1:0-9766 GCA_018680275.1 Bacteroidia bacterium | reverse complement strand
ATATCACGCTGGATGCAAGCCAAAAACATTTAATAACAAGTAATTATGTAGGAAATGTTTCAATACATCGAATGTCCGAAAATGGAACCATTTCAAATAGTTACCAGGTGCTCGAATTTCCCAGGATTGAGAAAACAAATAACAGGCAGGACGCTCCTCATCTTCACATGTCCCTGCAGATTCCGGGTACTGATATTCATTTGTTTTCAGACCTTGGCTCCAACAAATTATGGCATTATGAATTATCTGAAAAAAGTGCAAGACATCTCAGTGATACTGAATTAATGCCTGGGGCCGGCCCCAGGCATATGATCTTATCACTTGATGGACAATACCTATACGTTTTGAATGAATTAAATCATACGATAGAAGTGTTCAGAGCCCGTTCATTTTCGAATTCTCTTGAAAGATTACAGTCAATATCGGTGAAACCAAAAGATTTGAATTCTGCTGAAATCACTTCTGCTGCCATCCAATTGCACCCATCAGGTAAATTTTTATATACATCTACAAGAAGCAGGATTAACCAGGATGAGAATTTTATTTCAGTCATGGAAATAGACCACGATTCAGGCATGTTGAGAAATATTCAGATTAAAAAGACAGGGGGATTTGTGCCCAGAGATTTTGTTCTAAGCCCTGATGGCAAATATTTACTATGTGCCCACCAGGATTCTGATAATATTATCACTTTTTCTATTGAGCTAGAAACAGGAATGATAGAAAACAAGGTATCAGAAGTGATTGTGAATACACCTGTTTGCCTGAAATTATTCTGACAAGAATCTAATAGTACTCTACAAACATACTACGTAATACAAATTCCGAAATTTGTTTTTCAATTTCAATCGGATTAATCTCTTTTCTTCTGGCAGGATATTCTGTATATAACCAGTTGAAACAGGAAAGAAAGGTTCTTGTCATAATATAGGGTTCAGCCTGCCTGATAATACCTTCGTCCATTCCTTTTTTTATGAGTTCAGTAATTTGATCGGTATGCCATTTGAATGCATTGAGGAACTCCGTCATTTTCTCTTCTTCAAGGTTTTTCCATTCATTCGAAATCAAGCTAATCTGGTATGGTCTTTCTGCAGGGATCTGGCAATGCAGAGATATAATATGCTTTACTTTTTCCAGCGTACTGTAACTGGAATCGAGAATATCTTCAAGACTTGTGTTAATGATGTCAACCATTTCAAAAAGTAATTCCTGGAGAAGCAATTGCTTTGATTCTATATAGTTGTACACATTTGCGACTTCAAATTCCATTTGCCCGGCAATATCACGCATTGTAGTAGCCCTGTATCCTTTGGTATGGAATAGTTTGAGTATCTCTTCCCTGAACTTGATATGCTTATCTTTCTTTCTCAACTTTCCTAATTTATTACAATTCATTCAGTTTAGTGAACAATTATTCACTTTTTGAATAGCAGGCATATATTTTAATTAAAATTTCCATGATTATTAAGCAGCCGGTCCTTCTTTGCAATTAGCGAATTTGAATAGCGAAATATTACAAAATGATGACTATAATAGGAGATCATTTCAATCAATTATTTGTTCTAACATTTGAACTCGATGCATTGTGATTTTGACATTGTTGAACACGCATTTATCGGGTGATCGTTGCAATGCATCGTGTGTTAATAATCGCAATAAAAGTATGCATTCAAATGAGATACAAAGAAACTTACAACCGCAGCATTAATCAGCCGGTTGAATTTTGGAAAGAACAATCTTCCAAAATTAAATGGTTCAAAGAACCGCAAGAAATCCTTCACAGAGATGGTAAATTCTATGAATGGTTCAGGGATGGAGAACTGAACAGTTGTTACCTTGCACTGGACTACCACATCGAACAAGGAAGAGGAGAAACAGTTGCTCTCATCTATGACAGTCCTGTTACAAATTCTATCGAAAGGTTTACCTACAAGGAAATGCTGGAATTGGTCAGCGGATTTGCAGCAGAATTAAAAGCTCTGGGTCTGGAAAAAGGAGATACCGCTGTGATTTACATGCCGATGATCCCTGAAGCAATTATTTCAATGCTGGCATGCGCCAGGATCGGTGTTGTCCATTCTGTTGTTTTTGGTGGATTTGCACCTGCTGAATTGGCCATTAGAATTGACGATGCAAAACCTAAGGTTATCATAACTGCCAATTATGGTATTGAGATAGGAAAGCGGATTCCGTACCTGGGCCTTGTTGAAAATGCAATTGACATTGCCAATCACAAGGTTGATAAGCTGGTCATAAAATATCGCAATAACGATAGAACTGAAACTATAAAGGGTGCCCTGGATATGGATATTCTTTTAGCAACCGAAAAAAGAACAGCACCTGAGATCATGAAAGGTAATGATCCCTTGTATATCCTATACACATCGGGGACGACTGGAGCCCCAAAAGGTATTCTAAGAGACAATGGTGGACATGCTACTGCTTTGAAATA
This sequence comes from Bacteroidia bacterium, assembly GCA_018680275.1. GTDB lineage: Bacteria > Bacteroidota > Bacteroidia > Chitinophagales > Saprospiraceae > RFSX01. The sequence continues at coordinate 7,314 of JAHHJO010000180.1, read as the reverse complement.
TTCAATGGATGCGATCTATAACACCAGGGCCGGCGAAGTCTTTTGGGCTGCCAGCGATATTGGATGGGTTGTTGGACACAGCTATATAGTTTACGGACCTTTATTCCAGGGATGTACGACTGTCCTGTATGAAGGCAAACCCATAAAAACACCGGATGCTGGGGCTTTCTGGAGGGTCGTTCAGGATCATAAGGTAAAAACCTTGTTTACAGCTCCTACCGCCATTAGAGCTATAGAAAAAACAGATCCTCAGGCAGAACTAATGAAAAAATATGACCTGTCATCCCTTGAAGCATTATTCCTGGCTGGCGAACGATGTGATCCCCCAACATTAAAATGGATAAGCTCACATCTCAATAAGCCCGTGATCGATCACTGGTGGCAAACCGAATCCGGATGGCCTATGGTAGCGAACCCAACAGGTATTGAAGCTCATCCTGTAAAACCGGGATCTTCCGGCGTACCGGTTTGCGGTTATGATATCAGGGTCATTGATGAATCTGGTCAGGAACTTCCAGCAAATACTGAAGGAAATATTGTCATTAAAATGCCACTCCCTCCGGGATGTCTGCAAACTTTATGGCAGGATGAAAAAAGATACCTGGAATCTTACCTTAATCAATTTGATGGATATTTCATCTCGGGAGATGGTGGATATATTGATGAAGATGGGTACGTATTTATTATGGGAAGAATAGATGATGTTATCAACGTAGCTGGTCACAGGCTGTCAACCGGAGTCATGGAAGAAGTGATATCGGCCCATGAATCCGTTGCAGAATGTGCCGTATTTGCTATAGAAGACCAATTGAAGGGACACGTACCTTGCGGGCTTGTGGTTCTTAACAAAGAAGCTGCGGAAAATGAAGCAGAACTTCAGAAGGCATTGATTGCTGAAATAAGAGGAAAAATAGGACCTATTGCTTGTCTTTCAGAAGTAAAAGTAGCAAAGCGCTTACCTAAAACCAGGAGCGGAAAAATCGTTAGGAAGTTACTTGCTGCTATACGAGATGGAAGAACATATCGCATACCAGGTACGATTGAAAACCCGGAAGTTGTTGATGAAATTAAAGATCTATACTCTGTTTAAGCTTTATCAACAAGGTCCAGCATATATGAATCCTCATTTATTGGACGTTTATTGTATATACCATTAAACCTTTATTAAAAAATTCTGTCAATCAATAAACTCTGGTAAATGAGGATTTTCATATTATGCCTTTTTCTGAACCCGATTTTTTCCTGTACCATGATGGATCCTGGTACGGATACCGATCAGGATCCTGGAGAGAACGAAGAAATCGATACCATTGGGCAGAACTTATATTTTCCTCCTTTAGATGAAGACATATGGGCTTCTTCTAATCTGGATATATTGGGATGGGATATGGAGAAAGTTCAGGATCTCTACCAATTGCTCGAATCCAATGGAACGCGTGCATTTATTATTCTGGTGAATGGAAAACTTGTCCTGGAAAAATATTTTGGTAAAGATTTGCTGAATCTTACAGATTTTAACAAAGAGAAACAATGGTATTGGGCCTCTGCTGGAAAAACTCTTACTGCCTTCATTGTCGGAAAAGCCCAGGAGCAAAATTATCTTGATATTACAAATCCAAGCTCGGATTACCTTGGCCAGGGATGGACTTCCTTACCTTCAGACAAAGAAATAAATATAACAGTCCGGAACCAGTTAACGATGACAACAGGACTCGATGACCTTGTTGTAAACAGTAACAGTATCGAGCCAGGTGACCTGATTTTTAAGGCAGATGCCGGTAATCGTTGGGCATATCATAATGCACCCTATACCCTACTCGATGCAGTTGTTGAATCGGCAGTGAACTCTGAATTCGAAGATTACTTTAATTCGATACTTCGTGATGCAATCGGAATGGATGGTACCTGGCAATGGATCGGGGATAATCATGTCTACTTGAGTACGGCCAGGGCAATGGCCCGATTTGGTTTACTTATACAAAGCCAGGGGAAATGGGAAGACATTGAAATCATGAAGGATAAATCATTCTTCGATGAAATGATCAATCCTTCTCAGAAAATCAATGAATCCTACGGTTATTTATGGTGGTTAAATGGATATAGCAGTCATATGCTGCCGGCCACTCAGATTGTTTTTCCAGGATCTATTTCACCTGAAGCGCCTACTGATATGATATCAGGAATTGGAAAAAACGGACAGTACCTGAGTATCATTCCTTCCTTGAATATGGTGATGGTGAGAATGGGAGAAAATCCGGATCAAGTAGCTGTACCTATACTCTTTCAGAATGACATTTGGAAAATAATGAATGAAATCCTGCGCTGATCAAGGAATCAAAGAACTTCTGTAAATTAGGCAGATGATTCAATTCCAATCCAAATTACCTTCGGGAGGTAAAACAATTTTTTCTGTCATAAGTGCCCTTGCAAAAGAACATAATGCCATTAATCTTGGTCAGGGATTTCCCAATTTCGATGGACCAAATGAATTAAAGGAATTGGTTAAAAAGTATTTGGATGCCGGGAAGAACCAGTATGCGCCTATGCCTGGTATAATCGAATTGAGACAAGCACTCGCAAATAAGGCACATTACCTATACGGTAAAAACATAAACCCGGATAACGAAATAACAATTACAGCCGGTGCAACGCAGGCTATATTTACAATCATCAGTGCTTTTGTGCATTCAGAAGACGAAGTCATCATTATTGAACCGGCTTATGATTCATACAGGCCGTCAATTGAATTAACCGGGGCGAGCGCTATTCCGTATGAACTGGAAGGCCCTGAATATATTATTGACTGGGAAATAATGCAAAGCCTTGTGACCGCAAAAACCAGGATGATTATTATTAATACGCCACAAAACCCGATCGGGAAAACTTTGAAAGAAGAGGATATGTTGAAACTTCAATCATTGGTAACAGGGAGTAATATTATTGTGTTGAGTGATGAAGTATATGAACACCTGGTATTTGATGGCAAAAAACATGAAAGTGTATTACGATACCCAGAATTATATGATCAAAGTCTTGCAGTCTATTCTTTTGGTAAAACTTTTCACAGTACCGGATGGAAAGTCGGCTATTGTATTGCACCTCATCATCTGATGAAAGAATTCAGAAAAATTCATCAATGGAATGTATTCAGTGTAAATTCCTTTGTTCAATATGCATTGGCAGATTTTCTTACCAGGAAAGAGCATTACCTTGAATTGTCATCCTTTTTCGAGAAAAAACGAGACTTCCTGACTTATGCAATGGGCAGCTCAAAGTTGAAAGCCTTAAGTTCTGAAGGAACCTACTTTCAGCTTTATGATTATTCTGAAATAAGTGATAAGAACGATATTGATTTTGCCAGGGAACTCATCACCAGTACCGGAGTTGCAGCTATACCAGTATCCCCATTTTACGCTTCTCAAAGACAGGATAAAGTAATACGACTGTGTTTTGCAAAGACAGAAGAGACTCTTTCCAAAGCTGCTGAAAAATTATCACGTTTATAAAAGTAAATTTGCCTAAGATTAGATGAATATGAACTATAACAAAATAGCAGAAAAACTCGATACTGCCGCATTGAATGCCAAAGCCATCCCTCAGATCAGCCTCGAAAGAAAGTTGAACCTGGAGGAAGCTTATGCCGTTCAGTCTATCCTGCTTGCCAGAAGATATATACGAAACGAAAAACTGACGGGTCTGAAATTAGGTTTTACCAGTAAAGCTAAAATGGAACAGATGGGAGTACATGATATGATCTGGGGCAGACTGACAGATGAAATGTGCTATCACAACGGTGCATCTCTGCCAAGGGATAAATTCATTCATCCAAGAGCAGAACCTGAAATTGCATTTCTGATTAAAAAACGGATCGACAAGATCCTTGATCACAGCGACCTGGAGGAATATATTCAGGGCGTAGCTGTGGCTATTGAAATCATCGACTCGAGGTATGAAAATTTCAAATTTTCTCTGGAAGACGTTATTGCTGATAATTGTTCTTCAAGCGGGTATGCGATTGGTAATTGGATGCCGGTCACCACGAATTTATATGATATAAACATCCAGTTGAAACAGGGCAGCGAAATCATCCAGGAAGGTAATTCAAATGCGATTTTAGGTAATCCACTGGATTCATTGGCTGCCGTTTCACGACTTGCACTTGAATCCGGGGAAGTCATTGACAACGGACATATTGTCCTTGCAGGTGCAGCAACACCAGCTGTATTTATTGAAAAAAACCAACATATTCAGGCTGTTGCTGAAGGTCTTGGGTCCGTATCCCTCAATGTCGTGTGAGATTATAATTTGGGTAAAAAAATGATCAACCCGATTGCAAAGCTGATGATAGCTGATATCAATACCGAAGCTGCCGCAACATCCTTCACTTTTTTAATCCGTTGATCGAATTCAGGTGAGACAATATCGGCAAGGTATTCGATTGAAGTATTTATACCCTCCGCTGAAATCACAAACCCGATACACAAGAGCACTATGCACCATTCAGTGGAATTTAAACCACATATCAAGGACATTGTGATTACAACTCCAGCTGCAATAAGATGAATTATTGCATTGTGCTGTCTGAAAATCAGGGAGATGCCGTTAAACGCATATTTGAAACTTCGAATCCGGGCTTTCATTGAAAAAGATGCTTTGTCCATACCTCTTGGTTTTCTAAAAATTGAATTAGTGTAAAATACTTAATATGCAATTCTCATATTTACTTTGCTGCCTGTATGCAAATGTTTATCATTTTACTTTGACTGGATTAGCAAGGGTTTCCTTTCTCTGTGATCTTCAGAAATTCTGGTTTTGCCTAAGTTCTTTTCATTTAATCCCAATATCACCTCAACTATCCTCTGTAAATGTTTTTTTGAAAAAAAAATCGTCCCTATCTTTATTCCAAAAGTATAAAATGAAGACTTGCAATTATATCTTTCTAATTCTTTGCCTTGCTTTGGTAATATCTTGTAACTCTGATGAAGAACCAACAGCCACTGAAGGTTATGATGGTTTTACTTTGGAATGGAGTGATGAATTCAATACAGGAATCAATCTGGCTAACTGGAATTATGAACTTGGTGATGGAACTGATTATGGATTGGCACCTGGCTGGGGAAATAATGAAAAGCAATTATATACTGACTCCCAGGACAATGCTTTAATAAAGTCTGACGATGACGGGAATTCAGTGCTTGCTATTATTGCCAGGAAAACATCAGATGATTCCTATACTTCTGCCAAACTAACAACTCAGCAATTGCAAAGCTTTCGCTTTGGAAGAATAGAGGCAAGGATCAAAGTTCCTGTAGGACAGGGAATGTGGCCAGCTTTCTGGTTATTGGGAGAAAACTTCTCGATTTTAGATTGGCCTGGATGTGGCGAAATAGATATTATGGAAGTCATTGGAAATCAACCAGGTGTCGTTCACTGCAGTGCACACTGGACAAACGGTGAAAACAGGTTATCAAGTGATTCGGAAGGTCTTAACACAGGGGATAACTTAGGAGATGACTATTACGTCTATCGTGTTGACTGGACCCCTGAATCCATGGATTTCAGTATTGACGGGCAACTTGTGAATACTGTTGCCATTGAAGATGATATGAAGGAATTCCTCAGACCTTTTTATATAATATTTAATGTGGCTGTAGGCGGGAATTGGCCAGGTGATCCTGATACATCTACCGTCTTTCCCAAGGAAATGCTTGTCGACTGGGTCAGAGTTTACAGTCAGGATGGTTTAAACAAACCAGCTGAACCGGCACTCGATATTGATGAAGAAACAATCGGTGTTTTATCGAACGATATAGCCCAGCATGCTTTCAATAGCCAGTTAAATCAATTTCCTGGAATCAGTCTTAAATCGTTTGGTGATGGAGGAGAACCTTATATTACTTCTTCAGATATGACAACAGAAGGAGACTCCAGCCTGATGCTTACATACCCGGGAGAAGGTTGGGGAGGTGCTTTTTTTGAGCTTGAAACACCGATAGACATGACTGGATTCAGCAATGGAGATCTTGTTTTTTCAATAAATAAAGCGGCAGAATTCGATAATATCGAAATTAAACTGGAATCAGTAGCCACGCAAGTCTCATTATTCATTAAGGATTATTCCCCCGTAGATTTGGGTAATGGCTTTTTTGAATACAGAATTCCATTGGCAGATTTTTCTGGTCTGGACTTATCTGATTTCCGAATTCCTTTCGCACTCTGGAATCCAGTAGATGCAATGGGAGAATATGTAGAAGGCGTTATAATCATAGATAATATCTACCTGGAATAGTAAAACAGCTTTAAATTTTTAATAATACCAGATTTCAAATTTCAGGACTTAGTATTCTGATAAAGTGTATCTCTCACTTATTAAGCCGATAATTGTATACCCGGCTAAAAATATTTTACCAGATGAATATAAAAACCTGTGTTGATTATATGCTAAAGGCCTTTCTCATAATGAGTGTTTTGGGCTGTCATTCTGAAACACAAAACAAAAGCTTAAAACAGACACCTCAGGATCAAATCAGGAAAGTCCTCTATGATCAACAGGATGCCTGGAACAGGGGTGATATTGCCACGTTTATGGAAGGATACTGGAAGAGTCCTGAACTCCGTTTTTCAGGATCTTCAGGTTTGACAAAAGGCTGGGCTAATACCCTTGAGAGATATGAGAAAGCCTATCCTGATAAATCATCAATGGGCAAACTCGAATTTGAAATTATGGACTTCAGAATATTGACTGAAGGAGTGGCTTTAATGAATGGAAAATATACTTTGTACAGGGATGAAGATCAGCCCAGCGGATATTTTACACTGGTGTGGGAGAAACGAAATGGACAATGGCTGATTACAGCGGATCATACCAGTTAATTTCATAGATCCAATACATTCTTGACGTTTTACTTGCCTTTATCATGATGTATTATGACATTTATTGATAAAGATCCTTTTTCGTTTTTTAATTATACGATCAGGACATTAAATAATTATTCCTCCAATGGACCAGCACCTAAACAGATTTATAAGTCTTCTGACAGAAAGTATTAAAAACGAAGATCTTGTATTCCTGTCCATAAAAAACAAACGGGATAAATCCGGGGAAATCAATAAAGTCAAAGCAAGATTGATTGATCTCAGGAAAGGTCCACATATCTCGTTCACATATAGTTTTCCAACCAGGGACATAACGAAAAACCTCTCACCCGGAGACGCAATAATCCATATCAGGGATATCCTTGAAAAAGATTTTTACCAGGCCGATTTACAGAACAAAAAACAAATCATATATTTTAATACACAGCATAAAAGCAG
>JAHHJO010000149.1:0-10324 GCA_018680275.1 Bacteroidia bacterium | reverse complement strand
GGGTCAACTTTCAGAGTACAGTCAAAATCGAATATCAGAATAACAGAATTTGCGCCTTCATTAAAACCTACCCCGAAATGCGATTTATTGGAAGATGCGATCGTTGAGTTATATACAGAAAATGAATTTAAAGGCAGATGCCTGGTTTTACAGATCGACCGTGTGAGAAGTATCCCTGATTTCCGCAAGATAAAAGGAGTTAAGAAAAAACATTTTGACGATTGTATAAAATCTGTCAGGTTCAAAATTCCTCAGGGAGTTATATATAGATTATTTGAAGACAGATATTATAATGAAGGAGATGATACCAGGAACTTCCTTGATCTGCAGGGTAGTGGAAGATTGGAACAGATTCCAAAATTAAGCGATCGAAACTCACCCGGACTTAAATTGAAGAAGTCATTCAGGAACAAGATCTCATCTGCCCAATTGGTCATCTAAAAACTTTGGTAGTTCAGCTATTCTCCCTTAAAGATATTTTGCGAATGTTTTAATGTTTTATTATATGTTTCAGGTGCCGGATTGTGAACTGAATTAGCTGCTTTTCTCAATAATTATATTTAGAACTATTTTCTTGGATTATTTTGTATAGAAAATATATCTTTGCATCCCTCTTTAAATGAAAGAGATGGAAGCATAGTTTTTCCATTAATGGTGAGGTGGGTGAGTGGCTGAAACCACCGGTTTGCTAAACCGGCGTACTTGGAAACAGGTACCGGGGGTTCGAATCCCCCTCTCACCGCCAGAGAAAGAATAAAGGACGGGGCGTAGCGCAGTCCGGTTAGCGCACCTGGTTTGGGACCAGGGGGTCGGAGGTTCGAATCCTCTCGCCCCGACTAATAGAAAGCCTGTTGACCTGGTCAGCAGGCTTTTTTTTTAGAGAATTATCGTTACATCCTTTTAGATATTTTTACATTTTAATTATCCTGTACTATATGCCTGCCATCAGCATTTTCGATATTTTCAAAATTGGAATCGGTCCATCAAGTTCGCATACACTGGGACCCTGGATCGCCGCCAACGATTTTGCTGGACACTTGGAAACAGAATTTGATGGGGTAAAAGTTCATTTATTTGGATCCCTGTCTAAAACTGGGAAAGGACATGCAACAGATACAGCCATTATTATGGGGCTTCAAGGCTTTAATCCTAAAACAATTGATCCCGAATTGATTCCAATCAATCTTCACGAAGTTTCAAATTCCACAACTTTGAATGTAAAGGGGAATATTATCAGCTTTTATCCTGGTATGGATATCATCTTCCGGGATGAAACCCATGAAATGCATCCAAATACATTGATATTTAAAGCATTTTATAAAGGGAAACTGGTTACTGAACAGACTTATGCTTCTGTAGGAGGAGGTTTCATTGAAAAAGAAGGGGAGCATAGCACAGAATCAGATTCCGTGAAACTGCCTTATCCTATTGAAAAAGGAGTCGATATAATTAATTATACGGATAAGAATCAGTGCAATATCTCGGATATCGTGCACCAGAACGAGTTGTATTTTCAAACCGAAACAGATATTGTAGTAAAGCTGGACAGATTACTGGAAACATTTAAAGATAGTATCTACCGGGGTTGCACAACTGATGGTATTTTACCTGGTGGACTTAATGTAAAAAGACGGGCAAAATCTATTTGTGAAAACCTGATTGGCCATAATGATTATTCTGACTTTGAAAGCTGGATTGATGCTGTAAGAAATACAGAAAAAGATTTCAGTCGAATAAACAGATGGATCAGCTGCTTTGCATTAGCTGTAAACGAAGAAAATGCTTCTCTTGGACGTATCGTTACATCGCCGACCAATGGCGCATCAGGGGTAATTCCTGCGGTTTTGATGTATTACCTTTTGTTCTGTGATAATAACGGAATGAAAGATTGTCGTCAGTTCTTGTATACTGCCGGCGAGGTAGGATGTCTTTTTAAGAAAGGTGCGACAATCTCGGCAGCTGTTGGTGGTTGCCAGGCAGAAATTGGTGTATCATCAGCCATGGCGGCTGCAGCATTGACGGAAGTGATGGGAGGATCAGCCAGACAGGCTCTGATGGCAGCGGAAATTGCTATGGAACACCATTTGGGTTTGACTTGTGATCCAATAGGAGGCCTGGTACAGATTCCATGTATAGAGAGGAATGCAATGGGGGCCATAAAGGCAATAACTGCATCAAACCTGGCCTTGTCGAGCGACCCGGATCATGCAAAAGTTCATATCGATACTGTCATTCAAACAATGTGGATGACGGCAAAGGATATGAATACAAAGTATAAAGAAACTTCAGAGGGCGGATTAGCGATTCACCTACCCGTGATTCTTCCAAATTGCTAATAAAAAGTCCCGCAGCTTTATTGCTTCGGGACCATTTCAGTTTTTGAAAAATTCTCAGGTTATTAAAGGATGTTTATAATAATTTATAAGGTCGCCGTTTCTAGAAGATCTTTAATGTCCGGTGGTGTTGAAACAATTTTCATGAACTGTCCCATACTCAGATCAGGAAATGATAAAGCGATTCTGAACCGACCATGCAGCATATGAACTTCATTTCCTTTGACCAAAAATTCATAAGGCAGAAATGCTGTGTGCTTGGGTGAAGAAACATCAATCTTGTGCATAAATTTTCCTTCACCTTTTTCACCTCTCAGACCAATGCCATACAATTTCAATTGTTTGTCCTTGATTTCTACTGAATAAACTTTTTCCAGGTTTGAAACTCCTTTTTGAAGGTTCGCATCAATCGTTCTGACAGCTTCATCATAACTCGAAAATTCATTCAGTGTATGTGTCTTGTCAAACTTAGGCATGCCGAACATGTATTTATAGTTTTGCAACTTATCTTTGTCATGTCCTTCTTCAGAACCGAAAGTAGCGCCACCTTTTGTGCCGCATGCTTTCATGGCATTTAATATTTTCGTGCTATAGCTTGCATATTCATTTTTTACCTTGGCAAAAGAATCACGGAAATAGGCATTACCCCAGTATTCAGGGGTAGGATAGCTGATTATGACTGTTCCGTTTTCTTTGGTTAATGCCACACGCCACGCAAGAGCAAATCCAGTTAATCCGCCGGTTTTCTTAACAGCTGATCTCAAATCATCTGAAGTAAATGAAATGACCCACCTGTTGTTGTCTTCAACTGGCCTGTATGATCCAATCACCTCAAATCCTTCAGACCTAAGGTTTTGCTCTACCATGCTGGCTACATCTTTAATACTGCCTTCAGCATAAGCCCCTATGGTATATGGTTTAAGGTTTTGTGCATAAACGATTGTACCGATAAATAAAGCCAATACCGATACAAGAATAGATTTAGTGTTCATTGAATTATTTTGAATGATAAATTAGTCAATTAAAAACATGAATATATGTTCATATATTTATAATAATCAAGTTTTTACAGCCTAAATTCAAGACAGAATAATTTAAAATACAATCATTGCTGGGTAAGGAAATCTAAATTGAAATTTTTTGTGTTTGGAAGGATTATGACCGAACAATAAATCAGATTATCTAAATGTGCATATTCTTTCAATCCACCGAAAACCTGGCGTATTGCTCTACCAAAGTAGCTTCACAAAGACATAGATGATGATAATTCGTAAGTTATTTACCCGCCCACTCGGAACGTTTTCTGAAGTATTTTGGATTTACGATAAGTAGCCCGAAGGATTCCCCGTCTTCTTTTCCTTTTTGTGCATGATGGGCACCATGCGCCCTCAGGATAGCCCGGGAATATTTATTATCCAGTTGTCTGAACCATGAAAATCTCTGGTGGATATAAACATCATGAATGAGGAAATAAATTAAACCATATATGGAAATGCCAATCCCGACAAACAGTAACACAGACCAACCGGAAATAATTGATCCAAATAAATAACAGAAGAAAGAGGGAATAGCAAAAACCAGAAAAAAGCGATCGTTCTTTTCAAAAAATCCATGTTTCAATGCAGGATCATGATGATCTTCATGCCAGTTCCACAACAAACCATGCATTAGATATTTATGTGTGAACCAGGCCACAAATTCCATCAGGAAGGTAGTTAACAGTACAACCAGAACTTTAAAAAGAATAGTCATTTCGATTCAAATTTAATTAATATAACCCAGAAGCTGCATAAGTTGTTTTTAGAAAGATTGTTTTTACCCCTTTATTTATGGTAGATTATTTAAAGGATGCTTTATCCAGAGAGAGTATTCAGATGGGTGAATATATTTAGAATTTTATTTTAGGATTTTTCAGTCCAGGGTAATGATGTTTTCATCATCCTCATAATAAGAGTGACGAATGACATCCAGTTCAATAAAGAAATCGGTTCCTCTATCTACTTCTGAATCAAGGTAAATCCTGCCATTCATAGATTCAATCATATTTGCGCTAATGGCCAGACCTAGCCCTGAACCCGAATCCTTGGTTGTAAATTTGGGCTGAAAGATTTTGTCTTTCATATCGTCCGGAATGCCGATTCCGTTATCCCTTACCCTTATGATTGCTTTGTCATCTTTGACGATTAGTTTCATCTCTATTTTACCTCTCCTGGTATTTGGTATTGCTTCAGTCGCATTTTTCACAAGGTTATTCAGGATTCTTATAAGTTGATTTTTATCGGCATATACATAGATTGGATCGATAGGAACCGAAAGATAAATGTCCATATCCTCTCTTTTCCTGAATAGGTTGTGCACCAATTCTACCACTTCATTCAATTCTATCTTAACATTTGATGATTGCGGCAGTTCAGCAAAGTTGCTGAATGCATTGGCTATTTCAGTCAGGTTGTTGATCTGTTCCAATAGTGTACTCGATATCCTATTGGAAATCTTAGCAGCATCTTCAGGATTTTGCTTGATGGCTTTTCCTAGATATTGAATACTGAGTTTCATAGGAGTGAGTGGGTTCTTGATCTCGTGTGCAACCTGCTTTGCCATTTCACGCCATGCCGAGTCTCTTTCAGTCTTGGCAAGAATATTGGCACTTTCCTCCAATTGGTTGACCATATGATTATAGTTACTGATCAGGTTGCCTATTTCGTCATCTTTTTCCCAGCCTATTAACTCGTTTTGTTTTCCTAGTTTGAGTTGAAGAAGCTTTTGATTCAAAAGAGCAAGTGGTTTTGTTATGGATCGGGCGATGAATATGGCGATGACACTTGCTATCAGGAAGAGGAATACATAGACATTAAAAATGGAGCCAAGAAAATCATATACATAAGCATGTTCAAAATAGGCTTCTGTTGTTTCGATTGTAGATACGCCGACTGCTTTATCCCTGAATAGGATTGGAATGTAGCTGATATGTTTGTTATAGCTTTTATCTGTGAAGGGCTGTATCTCCTCTTGTTTTGTAAAATAGGCATGTGTGAAATAATCAATATTTCTTCCAGGTCTTTCCAGACCGTAAATTTCCATTTTTACATTATGAATGTTTTCAATCCTTTCTCTGAAATTCCTGGCGATTGTAATGGCTTCTTTTGAAGATTGTGCGACCGCAATACTATATTGAATTTCGTTTGCGATGGATTCTATTTTATCCCTGAAATACCTGTCTTTATCCCTTGAAATATGATTATTGAGAAATGAGTTTGTTATGAATGCGATGATCAGAAATGAAAGAAGGATCACCATGATAAGTGAAATCTGAATCTTTGAATTCAGGGAATCAAATTTCTGGATTTTAAATGGCCAGTCTTCAGGAAGATACTGTATGAATGAATGACTGAAACTCATGAGCAAACTCAATACGACGATCAGTCCAAAGATAAATGAGAACAAAGCAACTGGCTTGACCAGACCCAGGAAGTATTTTTTGGTCACCAGAAGTTTTCCATCATCAGTTCTGTTTTGAACATATGCGATCGAATTCGAATAAACAATGTCATTTTTATCTTCTTCCAATAATTGAAGTTCGGCCGCAGTCAGCCTTAAGTCTTCATGTATGAGCTTAGCTTTCCTGTAATAATTAAAATCGAAACTCTTTGGGAAAGAATCTCTTTCTAAGGGATAAGCTATTTTAAGAATATAAGATTCCAAAAGTATTTCATTAAACCAGATTATATCATTAATCTCGTCAAACTCTGTGTTTTCATCAATTCGTAAAAGGTAGTTTTTAGTTTTCAGATATTCTGAAGATTTAAATATTGCGTAAGTAGCATCCCTGAATATTTCAATTGAAATATCATCCTTGCCTGCCTTGTTTCTTATAAATGCATCAAAATCATCCTTGTCGTATCTTGCTTCCGGGGGCAGGGTTAAAAGATTCGCTACATCGTTTTTAATGGAATCAATAATACCTGAATTCCTGATGGCACCTATGCTGTCGATCGGTATATCATGGATAACATTTTCGAGAAATTCCTTGCGCTCTTCCAATTCCTTTTTGATATCAAAATTGAAGAATACTGCGGATAGGTAAATTCCGAAAAAGATGCCCCACCAGATTACCCAGGTGATATTTTTACTCATGACATCAACAAAAAGATCCAGTAAAAGGAAAAAGAGCGAAAGAAAAACAAACAGGAAAACAGGGTTGATTTCCAGTTGGATAAAAACAGAAAGTACTGCCATAAATGCAGCAATCCCTCCATAAATCAGGTAGTTCGTTGTTCTTGAATGCTTGACCTTATTAAGTTCATTGAACTGACTATATCCAAATATGAATATACCTGCCAGAACTACCAGGAGACTCACAATACAAATGATGTCATTAATCCCGATCCTGGACAGGTCATTGAATGTTGTGAAAACGGTATCTGAATAGCTTAGCAATTGAGTCATCCTGATATGAGAGATCATCAGGAATCCAAGTAAAAGAGCGTTAAGAAAAAGTTGTGCCTTGTCAACTTGTTGCCTGGTTTTTTTCCTTGCACATATGAAGACAAGGATACCGAACACTATGATTGAATCAAGCAAGAGGTCTATGGGTGAGTAATTATATCCGTCAAATAACTGATGTGTGACAAGTATAGTATCAAATCTATCCTGCCAGTCTGATAAAATCATCAATACTCTGATGGCTACCAGGAATCCAAGTCCATAAATGCTTTTTAAATTTAATGACAGCAGTACGAATAGAAGAAAGACAAGTGTATATAAACTTATTAAAACGATATTTAACCGGTATGGTCTGTGTACATCATGATCTGCCGGGAAATCTATTCCGGACAAGTCAACTTTTTTCTCCTTTCCGGCTAAATTTATTTTATGTTTTACCAGGCTGTTCTTCTTAATATCCTGGTGAAGTTTACCGGTAGTCGTAATTATTGATTTACATATACGCAGGCGGTATTGTCCTTTTTTATAGTTTCTGCAAATAGTATCGAGGGCCTCAATATTCGTCCAGAAAATCAATTTGTTTCCATCATAAAGCCTGGTACGTAAGCCGTGGGTTTTTAGTTGAGACTCTATGCGTTTGATTGTATTGAAGTCGTCAAGAGACAGGCTGTCAGAATTATACAAGCTGATGTTCCTGGAGTTGAGGATCAACTCACTATGTGCTGTGAGAGAACCATCAATATATGACTCAATCTGATCTACAGAATCAGATAATGGATTGGTTCTGTAACTGAAAACGTCCAGGAGAACGACAGTTACCAGTAATAAAAGAGGAACCAAATAGTTTTTTGACATAAGTCTCAATACTCATGCAATTTACGTATTATTATTAATTTTAATATGTTGATTAATCTCTTTTCCAAACCATTTACTCACTGTTAAAAGGAATTATTTGAGTCTAAATTCGATTAATTTTGTTGAGATGTACGATCTATCGCTCCGCCCTGTGGCGGTGAGGAAAGTCCGGACAACGTAGAGTACCGTACCATCTAACAGGTGGGTTCCGAAGCAATTCGGAAACAGAAAGTGTCACAGAAACTAAACTACCTCTTTTCATTCTTTTGAATGTCATGGGGAAAAGCTGAAACTGTGAGGTAAGAGCTCACATGATACCTGGGTAACCAGATATCAGGATAAACCTTACGGGTTGAAATGTCATGTATACTCCGATCTCTTTGAGATAGGGTTACTCGCCCAAAGATGCTGTATGCATTTACAGTTGAGTCGGGGAGGGTAGACAGCTTAGATAAATGATAGATGTTCCCGATTTTATTGGGAAAACAGAATCCGGCTTACAGTGCATCTTATATTAAAAAAGGAGATCAGATAATTCTGATCTCCTTTTATTATTTCTTCTTATTGAACTTATTCTTCGCCGGTCAATGCCTCAAAATCAAATTGAAGCGTAAATCTTAAGGTATTGTCCAGTGGATTTCTTCTGTTATTCGTTGGAACCAGGTAAGAAATATCAAGCGCAAACACATTATATTTCAATCCAGCACCTACTGTAATAAACTGCCTGTCTCCTTTTGTTGGGTGCTCATAGTAGTAACCCGCTCTGACCGCAAATTGCTTATCATACCAGTATTCAATACCAAGGCTGTAATTTAATTCTCTCAATTCTTCTGAAAAACCTCCCTGTGCATCACCAAATGAATTGACTACCGCAGAGAACATGGATTGCTCCCTGTAATCTGCAATACCGTTCGGTGGATCATTATCATATTCCGGGTTCTCGATGACCTGCTCGGTATCAGGATCAAGAATTGTTGGTGCCTGCGGTGAAGGAATCAACAGCTTATTGACATCAAAGTAGAATCCCATCGTATTGAAGTCATCAAAGTTTAAAGTCAAACCTGCTCCCAATCCAAGATTGGCCGGCAGGAAATCTTTTAATTCTGACTGTGTATAGGTTACTTTTGATCCCAGGTTTGAAATGGTACCTCCAAAGGTCCACTCACTTCCATATGCTGTCAGGTTACCTTTCTTTCGGTAAGTAAACGAAATATCAGCAGCAAATGCATTGGCTGATTTGATCGTGATACCATCTACCTGTTGGCCTGATGCAAGGTTCGAATAAATATATTTTGCAGTTAATCCTGCAGTAAAATTCTCCGAAAGTTTTCTCGAATATGCAAAGGCAAATTCCAGTTCTCTTGGTTTTCCTGTTCCGGAAGCATCACCATTAAAATTTGTAAAGTTAATCTCTCCGAGAGAGAAAAACCTTAATCCAAATCCAAGTGTTTGTAAGTCATCTACTTTTTTGAATCCTGAAAGATATGTCAGGTATACATCCTGTAGTCCAAGATTTCGCAACCAAGGCGTGTATGTAGCAGAAAAGCTCATATCCTTTTCGACGAATGCCAGTTTGGATGCATTATAATGCATCGCATTGGGATCAGCAGAAGTTGCAATCCCGGCATCTCCCATTGCACCTCCTCTGGCATCAGGAATGATTCTCAGGAAAGGCATTGCCGATAATATGGCATTTGGTAAACACTGATCATTTGCATCAGTAACACAACCTTTCAGGGGATTATAAAATTGGGCAGTAGATACAGACGTTCCCAAAAAGAGGAATACCGCCAATAGTAATATTATACGGTTCATAAAGTTTCTAAATTGCAGCAAAATTAATATTAAAAGTTAGTTTAATATCACAAGTTTGTGAAAATCGCTTTCTCGTTGCAGATTAAACTCGGTTGATGATAGATTTATTTTATAAATATATAGTCCATTTGCAAGTTTATTGCCAAAATCGTCTCTTCCATCCCAGTTTATATCATTTATCCGCCTTCCAGCACTGAATCTTTGCTCATTTATCGTCTTTATCAGTCTGCCTGACATACTATAGATATCGATCATAATATCCAGGTTGGTATTGTTCAGGTCATGTTCAAAAGCAAAATTTGTATTGCTACTGAATGGATTTGGATAATTAATGACTTGAGTGATACTGCCTTCTTCATTTTCATTGACCACAAATTCAGAAACGGCCTCGGAAGAGTTATTCAGGATATCCCACGCTTTGATATATATTTTGTGTACTCCAGGGTCCAGATCTCTGAATTGAAACTCAACAGTTCCCTTCCCCAATTCATCAACTGCCGGACTGTAATAAGAATTAAGGACTATCTGGTTTCCATTTTTATCGTCAAGGGTTGCCGTGATATCATGTCCAATGCTTGTTGAGCTCAGATTGATACCATTTTCATCTTCCAGATCCAAAATAAGAAGCGGATTAATACCTGTCGTTCCTCCATATTCAAATGATCTGTCATCAAAAAATATATTGATTTGCGGTCCTTCGTTATCAGCAATGGCATTAGGAGAAATGCCACCGATCACAATCTTGTAATAATATCCCCCGGCATCTTCGCTTACTTTGTCGGAATCATAAAAACTTAAGAGTCATTCACCATATTCAAAGTTTATGTCTTTCTGAAGGATAAAATCCATCTCGAATTTCCCTTCCTGTACTTTGGCAC
>JAHHJO010000549.1:0-2520 GCA_018680275.1 Bacteroidia bacterium | reverse complement strand
ATCATAAATATATTAAATCATAATTCGAGTTTTCATCCATGAAAATATTTACCGAGACCGACAGGATCATAATGCGTGAACTGATAGTGGATGATGTTGCTGATCTATTTGAGATGGATTCTGATCCGGAAGTTCATAAATACCTTGGAGGTAATACCAGAACATCTCTTGAAGAATCAGAACGTGATTTTGAATATATCCAGGGACAATACAAGGAAAACGGCATTGGTCGATGGGCTGTTATTGAAAAGTCTTCGGGAGATTTTTTGGGCTGGTCCGGATTAAAACTGGAGAAAGAACTAAGACCGGAATTCGAATACTATGATCTTGGCTATCGTCTCAAAAAGAGACATTGGGGTAAAGGATATGCAACCGAAGCTGCTATTGCCACACTAAAGTATGGATTTGAAAAAATGGAACTGCTGGAAATCAATGCTTGTGCACATATTGATAATATAGGTTCCAATAAAATTCTCGGGAAAATTGGGATGAGATTTATCGAACAATTCTATTATCAGGATATTCTTTGTAATTGGTATGGTTTAAAGAGGGATGGTTATGTGGACCACAGGTGAATCTCAAAGCAAATCGTTTTATAATTTTTACATGCGGTTTAAACCGCATGCTGTCAATCTGCATTAAGTCGATAAGGAATTAAGCCGACCATTTAAATGGTTGGCTCTTGTCTGGAAACTAATGAATTTAGAATAACACTTTGTTCTTTCCAAATTATACTTTGTCTCATGTACTTTGTACTTTGTATAACGTACCTGAAACATATGATCAATTCTGCTAAGCTTTCATTCAAAGAAAAATTCGGATATGGCCTGGGTGACACGGCATGTCATTTTGCCTGGGATATGGCCGGTATGTTTCTCTTTTTTTATTTCACGGATGTATATGGAATTTCTGCTGCTGTTGCAGGGACAATTATGCTTGTAGCTCGGGTCTGGGATGCAATATCTGACCCGCTTATAGGGATTATAGCAGACAGAACAAATACGAAGAACGGGAAATTCAGACCTTATATGGTCTGGTTCGCGATTCCGCTTGGGGTATCATTGGTTTTGTTGTTTACTACACCGGATTTTGATGAAACAGGAAAGATCATTTGGGCAGCTTGCATGTACCTTTTCCTGAGCACAGCCTATACAGCGGTCAATCTCCCGTATTCTGCACTCTCAGGTGTTATGACAGCAGATTCGGCAGAAAGGACACAGCTAAATCAATATCGCTTCTTTATGGGTTTCCTGGGAATGTTTATTGTCAGCTTCACAATGTATGCAAAAAACTACCTTATTACAGATGAGGTTCTCATGTACGCACAAAGTATAAATCTACCACAGGAAGCATTGCTATTCATACAGGAACATAACTGGGGGAGTGCAAGAGAACTTGATACTTCAGGTGGATTGAAAGATGTGATTGTCAATAATGAAAGAAAAGCTTTCCAGTTTATAGCTATCGTTATGGCCATTATAGGTACGGTATTTCTTTTCATTTCTTATGCGATGACGAAAGAACGTATACAGCCGCCTGAAAATCAAAAGTCAAACCTTAAGGAAGACATTAAAAATGTATTTGGTGTAAAGGCCTGGTTAATTCTATTTATTCTGGGCATTATTACTTTCGTATTGATCAATATCCAGGGTGCAGTCATTAACCAATATTTCAAATATTATGTGGGTAATGAAAATGGGGCGACACTACTATATACTTTAACCACTGTATCATTGATTATAGGAGTCTTGTTTGCAACACCTCTGACCAAAAGGTTCGAGAAACGAACAGTTTACCTGGCTTGCTCTGCAATATCCGGCCTCTTTACCATTGCCCTGTTTATCCCGGGTAAGGATGATTTTTACATGCTTCATACGATCAATGTTTTATCCAAGCTCGCAATTGCGCCTACTATTCCATTGTTATGGTCTATGATAGCTGATACGGCAGATTTTTCTGAATGGAAGAATAATCGTCGTGCTACTGGATTGTTTTTCTCAGCCACTACCTTTGCCCAGAAAATTGGAGGTGGAATAGCTGTAGCTCTTGCTGGTTTATTATTAACCATGGCTAAATATGATGGAGAAGCCATTCAGCAAACGGACGAATCTATCATGGCACTTAAGATGTCTTTCTCAGTAATTCCTGGTGTTTTATATCTGTTGACTGCGGCTTTGCTTTTCTGGTATGACCTTGATGACAGCAAAGTTGAAAAGATTAAACTGGAATTAACTGAAAGGCGTACTTCTAGCTGATCACTCTATGATTATTGATGCTATTAATAACTCTCTTCGGAGTTCTGTCTTCTTTATAGAGTCCCCAATGTTTCTCAGGTTCAAGAGGCTCGGGTGATCCCTTCCATGGTTCATCAAATGCCTCGAAGACAAATGTGAGGATCTTTTCTTTATCGACCCATTCAAGCAAATCGATAATATAGCTACTCTGGAATTCTTCACTGACATTCATTGGATCTATTCCACGGCCATTAGAATTCGTGGCCCATCCAGCTTCGGTAATTAC
>JAHHJO010000412.1:0-4296 GCA_018680275.1 Bacteroidia bacterium | reverse complement strand
GAAGATGACAGCCTGTTGGTAAAAGCCATTGAAATTTTGGAAAATGGAAAAATTGAGGCTGAAAATGCTTCCATCAAACCAATTACCGGTGATTTTTATCTTGCTTTGATGGATTCGTACCCTTTGTTAAAACCACCAGTCCACAGATATGACCTGGCTCAAAAAGCCATAGATCTGGGGAAAGATATAAACGACCATTTTTTAATGTACCAGGGATACCTGGGACAATCACATATGTATTTTTACGAAGAAAGGTATTACGAAGCTCTGGAAGTAAGGCCTGCCATGGAAGCTGTCCTGAAAAAGCTCAACAATCCGGTTTACAGGAGATCATTCAATAATATCAATTATGAAGTATCCAAAGCGCTGGACAGAAATAGAGAAGCTCTATATTACCTAGAGCAATTAAAAGTTCTCAATGATTCAATTCTCGATGTCGAACGTACCTCTCAATTCAACGAAATAGTAGAGAAATATGAGAATGAAAAGAAGGAGAAAGAAATTCTTAGTCTTTCCGACGAAAAAGAAAAACTCCTTATTCAGAATGAATTGAATGCCTCAAAGGTCAGGGTAAGAAATCTATGGATAGGCGTATTGGCCTTGTTTGGATTGGCAGGAATTAGTTTGGTATACTTGTTTCAAAGACAAAAAAGAACGAATGCTGAAAAAAAGTCTCTTCAGATTGAACAACAATTGTTAAGGGCCCAAATGAATCCTCATTTCATTTTTAATTCACTGAATGGAATCAAAAGGTTTTATGTGGAAGGCAGAACGGAAGATGCCAATGATTTTCTGGCTGACTTTAGTAAACTGCTGAGGACAATCCTGGATCGAAGTGATAAAACCGAGGTAAATATTGACGAAGAAATTGAATTCTTACGCTTATACCTGGAGTTGGAAAAAAGAAGACTCAATGATAAGCTGGATTATAAAATCGACTATAATCCTGATGACTTTGACTATGATGATATTATACCTTCCTTTATCATTCAACCATTGGTAGAAAATGCGATTTGGCATGGAATTCAGAAAAAGCAGGGACATGGAATGATTGAGGTCAGGGTATTCAAAAAGGATCATGAAATACTTATAGAAGTGATGGACAATGGGATCGGACTTAACCAAAAAGTACAATCCAGGGGCTTGCATAAGTCCAGGGGATTGAAATTAATCCGGGAGCGACTAGGTAAAAAGGGTATCCTTAATCTACATGATTTGTCATCCACTAATGAAGAATATAATGGCACTTTAGCCACTTTGAATATACAATTGGACTGAATATGTTATCTATTGGTATCATTGATGATGAGGAAAATGCCAGGTATCTCCTGAGAAATGAATTGGAGAAAACCTATGCTTCTCACATTGACCTTATCCACGAGGCTGAAAGTGTGATAACAGGATTGGCATTGGTTCAGAAATATAAAATTGATATTCTGTTTCTTGATATTGAATTAGGAGACGGCAATGCGTTTCAGATTCTGGAAGCCATCGACGATTTTGACTTTTCAATCATCTTTGTAACGGCATATAATAAGTTTGCTCTCAAAGCATTTGAGTTTTTTGCCTTTGGATATATTGTAAAGCCTTTTAAGAAAAGTGAATTAAAAACTGTTGTAGACAGGTATCTTGAAGACAAGGTAAAGACATCTAAGTCCTCCGTAAGAATATTGTCAGAAAGCATTTATGACAAAAAAATTAAAAAGATCATTCTACCTGATATGGATGGATTTCGGGTCATTCACCTTTCAGATGTATTATATGTGAAAAGTGACAACAATTATTCTGATTTTGTTTTACTCAATGAACAGCGATTCCTAAGTTCCAGAACTTTGAAGGACTATGAAAAAATTTTGGGAGACCAGGGCTTTTTTAGGAGCCACAGGCAATACCTGGTTAATCTGGATCATGTCTCGGGCTATTCAAACAATGATGGTGGTTACATTAAAATGGATACCGGGAAAATTATTCCCATCGGAAGAAGAAAGGTAGCTGAATTCAGAAAAATATTTCTCTAAGAGTCATTAGTCAAATACCTTTTACTAGAGCATTATGACCTTATTCTCTGTCACTTGCTACGCCTGTCAAATATACCTCCTCCACGAATCGCCATAGTGATAATTTAGTTATGTGAATGACTTGAAATTCATTCAAACAGGATGTCTGTCAAGAATTCGCTTAGACTTTAAAGCTCATTGGATCATTAAAACTTTAACACTATGAAAAAATATACCATCATTACGTTAATCATTTTATTAACGCCCATTCTGTTGACATCACAGTCAATATTTCTTGAGAAAGGCACCAGCGCCGGATCACTGGAGGTTGGAATAGGAAATGTAGAAGAGGAAGCGTTTTACAATATACACGGTAGTTATTCTTTGAAAGGCATCATTGATTTTACTTTGACTTATGAAAAGAGTGATTTTGATGAAGATGCAAAACTTAATAAGTTGAGGTTTGGAACTGATTACCTGATTCTTAAACAAGGGTCTCAGATGCCTGTCAACTGGAACATTGGCGGGAGTTATAGTTTTGGATCCATATCTGATGAAGAATACGCCGCTTTAGGTGTCGATTTATCTATCAATGAGCTTCGATTGAGTACAGGTGTTTCGCGCGTTATAAAAACCTTTATCCTGATTGCACCATATGCCAGTATAGACTACAATCGATTGACAGCCACTGCAACATATGGAGAGGATTCAGAATCCGAATCAGACAGCGGGATAAACTATACAGTAGGGGCACACCTGGGTATTTACGCAGGACGTAACCTCATTACCCTGAATCCCTATTTCTCATTTGGTTACTTTAGTAGTGCAGGCCTTAGGCTTTCTTTTGTCATCAATTCCAAATAAATAAAGCTGTGCAATCCTTAAATAAATAGCATTACAGATGGCAGTCAAAAAAATATTCAGAAACATTACTTTTTCGATTTATCATATATAACAACTCTCAATTGATAGTCAGAATACAAGGTTTTGGTTTGGTTCCAATCTGGCAGAGTTTCGCTTTGTTGGATAGGGAATCTAAGAAGTTCTGATCTTCAAAACTTCGATAGTTTTTTAATAGGGTTAATTTGTTGAGGACGTAGTCCATTTAAGAACTGCGTCCTTTTTTTTAAGAAAAACCAGTGACTATTGAGAAGTATTGAAAGTCAGAAATAGTCATTTATCAATAACTTATGTTTTCGAAATCACCTTTAAAATCAAATATTAATTCATATTTTTAGAATAGAATATTTGTGTTAATCTCCAAAGTCACTTTAGACAGGATGGAACGACTTCAATTTAATATTATCACGATTCTTGTGATTGCTTTTGCCTGCCTGTTACCATGCCCAGTCCAGGCCCATGAAGGACATGCTAAAAAAATCAAATTTTATAATAAAAAGATTAAAGAGAACCCTTCTAACCCCGAGAACTACTTTTTGAGAGGGGTACAATATCAGTCACACGGGGATTTCAATGAAGCCAAAATAGATTTTTTAAAAGTCCTTTCTCTCCAACAAGACCATCAATCAGTTTACTATCATCTTGGCACCCTATACCTTGAGAATAATCTCCTTGATTCTGCTTTGATCTATACAAATAAGTATATCGAAATGAATCCCGGAGTTGAAAAAGGATATGAATGCAGGGCCAACATATATCATGAAGGAGAAAATTATGAATTGGCAAGAAGAGATTATTTAAAAGCAATTCAGATTGTACCTGAACAAACAATTGAAATGTATTTTGCTCTCAGCCACAATGAAATTGCTGCTGGCGATATTGAAGCAGCAAAAAGTGTACTTCAAGATGGTATGAATAAGCTGGGAAGAATAATTCCGCTCAGAAAAGCCCTTATTGATATTGCAGTAAATGAAAAGTCATGGAAAGAGGCACATGTGTTGCTGGATGAGATAATCCAGGAAATGCAAAGAAAAGAGACTTGGTATCTTTTGAAGGCGGAAACATACCAGGCCGCAGGAGACATTATTTCCGCAAAAGCATACTATGAAAAGGCTCTTGAAGAAATACAAAAGTTGAGTAAAAATAATCGACGTAAAAAGCATATCAGAAATTTAAAGAAGACAATATCCGATCGATTGAACACACTAAATTAAAACTATGAAAAATGTAATTTTCATTCTAGCTATGTTATACTGTTCACTAAGTACAGTATATTCTCAAACATTAATATCTACAAACGCATCCTGGAAATACCTGGATGACGGATCAGACCAGGGCACCGCATGGAGAGCTACAGGGTTTAATGATACAAGTTGGCAAAGCGGAAACGCTGAATTAG
>JAHHJO010000089.1:0-7478 GCA_018680275.1 Bacteroidia bacterium | reverse complement strand
AAATGAACCTTTGTGCAAGACAGGAATATAATTACCTGGACAGCATCCTGAACAAAAAGCATAATGAGCTGATTTCAATGCTAAACACAAGGATTGCAGAAGACTCTGAAAATCAAAATTTGATATCTCTGAAAGACCGATATCCGGCAGCCCAAAAACAATGGATTATTCTTAAAAACAACAATGTATCTGTGGTCAGGGAAAAATATCAAAATGGTTCTATTCTACCAATGGCCACAGACCTTCAAAAAAGCATGGATACCAGGAATCGTATTGATTTTATAGATATGATACTGGAAGGATTTCAGTAATTCCCAAGTGTAATAATCCCTGAATTATGGAGTTGGTTTTAATTGATGACTCTAATCAATATACGAATTGATATTTGTCATATGAAGAAGGTATGTATTTAACGAAAATTGGGGTCAATAATGATTCTAATATCAATATCATGAGCCTTAAGTCCTTAAGCTTAATCATTTTGAGCCTGATCTTTCTCAGTCAACCGATTTTTTCCCAGGATAAAACATCCAAATACTTCAATCCTATCAAAATCGACCTGAACGAGGAAGGTGACAGCTATTTCAGACTTTTAATCTGGCAACAGTTCTGGTTACAATCCGGAAATCTCGCAGACAATGGAGGAATGAAATTCACAAGCAGTATTCGGCGATCCAGGATGCTCGGCTTTGCAGAATTATCACCCCGTGTGTTGGTTCTGACACACTTTGGGCTCAATTCTTTAAATGAAAACACTTTAAGTTCATTGGGTAACAATGGAGATGGTGCCCAGTTTTTTCTTCATGGCGCATGGGCGCAATTTATGATTTCCAATGAATTCACAATTGGTGGCGGATTGCATTATTGGAATGGCATGACTAGAATGGCTAACTTCAGTACGATCAGTTTTATGACTATGGATCAAAGTCGTCCATTTGTGGGATGGCATAGCTTGGGAATCACAGATCAGTTTGCCCGTCACCTGGGTGTTTTTGCAAAAGGAAGATATGGTCATATTGAATACCGATTTGCCTGGAATACCCCGGGTTCATCTCCACTTGGTGCTGGAAAGGACTACAGCGTTGCCTGGAACGAAGATGGCATCCCATCGAGTTCCCTGGAATATACCGGTGCATCCCAAAAAGATCCACAGGGAATTTCAGTTGGGAAAAACATACTTACGGGATACATAAAATACAATCTGCTGGATAATGAATCTATCAAGTTACCATATTATTCAGGGACATATTTAGGTAAAAAAGAAGTCATTGCTATAGGCGGAGGATTCTTTCTGCATCCAAACGGCATGTTCAATACCGAGACAAGGGAGCATAGTGATATTAAACATTTTGCGCTTGACTTTTTCATGGATCTTCCAGTGAATAATGGATCCATCAACACCTACATTGCTTTCCAAAAATTTGATTATGGTCCTAACTATATCAGCCGTTGGGCAGGTACCGGAAATTCGATTTATGGACAATTCGGTTATTATCTTGATGGATTGAAAGTGATGCCTTATGCCGCCTATTCATATTCAGATTTTGAAGCAGCCCAGGACCCAATTCAATCATTGAATATCGGATTGAATTATTTTATTCATGAGCATAATTGCAAACTGACTGCTGAATACCATCTCATCTCGAAAGATTACCGTGAAAGCAGTATGACTTTCGATACACAGGATATTTTTACACAATTCAGGCTTCAATTCCAGGTATTCATTTAAATAATTCAATACGACAATTATTTTTAGTTTTATGTTCCTCGTACTATCTTAAACATGTTCAAGATTCAGTTGATGAAATTATCACCATTCAAACCGATTAATATTACCCTGTTCATTTTGTTGATATTGATCAGTTTGACTGGCTGCAAACCACATCAATATATTACAAGGACTGAAAACCATAATGTTGTCGAACCGGGACTGATCTCAATAATTAGTGGCGGATATGGAGAAACCAAAGATCTCGCCAGCCGAAATGCCATTCAATCAGCTTTTAAAAATATTTTAATCTATGGTGTTCCGGAAAGCAGCCAGCCATCACCTATGCTAGGAAGTAGTGCCATGACGATATACATGATGAAACGAAGGTTTTTTGAAGATTTTCTGGAGAACGGAACAGACCCATTTATTCTAAAAAAGAAAATCAGGGGATTCAGCTATGTTGATGAACAAAGTCCTTCTACAGAAGTAGAACTTTTGATTAACTTAATTGCTTTAAAGCAACATCTTGAAGAAAACAATATAATCAGGTAAAAAGAATATACACCAGCTATGATCAAAACGCTAAGCTTTATTACAAATAAAAAGAGCTCATTTAAAATTTCAACAAAGAACATCATACTATCATTGCTCATCGTTGTTCCATCCCTTATTTTCTCTCAAAATATAAGTTCACCTGACGACAGATTCTCGCTTGGTTTTGAACTCATCGATGGCGTACCCTATTACCATTTGAATCTTGACAAAAAAGCAGTCATTAAACCGAGCAGCATGGGTCTTGTGACCAAAAAACAGGGTTCACTGGCAGAAGGCTTCACTATCGCAGAAGTCAACTATAGTGAATACGATCAAAGTTGGGTGCCGGTTTGGGGGGAAGAAAGTGAAATAAGGAATCACTATAATGAAATGGAGATTACACTGAGCCAGGATAATCCTTCGAGGCTTATGATTATCAGGTTCCGATTGTTCAATGACGGTTTGGGATTCCGTTATGAATTCCCGGAACAGGAGAATCTCCATTACTTCGTTGTAACAGATGAAAAGACCCAATTTGCCATGACAGGTGATCATACTGCATTCTGGATACCTGGAGATTATGATACCCAGGAATACAATTATACCAAATCCCGTTTATCAGAGATTAGTTCTTTGATGGATGATGCCATCTGGCCAAATGCATCACAAACGCCATTTTCAAAAACCGGGGTTCAAACAGCATTGATGCTCAAATCCGATGAGGGTCTATATATTAATCTCCATGAAGCTGCACTCAAGGCATATAGTTGTATGCATCTTGATCTTGATGAGAGTTCACTTGTCTTTGAAGCACAACTCACTCCTGATGCCAATGGAGATATGGCATATATGCAAACTTCATGTGTGACACCCTGGCGAACTGTCATTGCCGGTTATGATGCCAGGGACATCCTTAACTCGAGGATTACCCTCAACCTGAATGAACCCTGTGCTTATGATGATGTCTCATGGATCCAGCCTGTTAAGTATATTGGTGTATGGTGGGAACTGATCACAGGTAAAAGTTCATGGGCTTACACGGATCTTCCGAGTGTGAAAATCGGAGTTACAGATTTTAAGTCAGCCACACCTAATGGAAGGCATGCTGCAAATACTGCAC
The DNA here is from genome assembly GCA_018680275.1 of Bacteroidia bacterium. Lineage (GTDB taxonomy): Bacteria > Bacteroidota > Bacteroidia > Chitinophagales > Saprospiraceae > RFSX01. The sequence continues at coordinate 4,113 of JAHHJO010000089.1, read as the reverse complement.
ATGTAAAAAGGCATATTGACTTCGCTGCAGAACATGGTTTTGATGCGGTTCTTGTGGAAGGTTGGAATGTAGGTTGGGAAGACTGGTTTGGAAAATCAAAGGACTTTGTGTTTGACTTCCTTACGCCGTATCCCGATTTCGATGTAGACATTCTCAGGGACTATGCCAAAAGTAAGGGTGTACGATTAATGATGCACCATGAAACATCAGGATCAGCAAGAAATTACGAAAGACATATGGATAAGGCTTACCAGTTCATGATGGACAACAACTACAATTCTGTTAAAAGCGGGTATGTCGGAGATATCATTCCAAGGGGTGAGAAACATTATGGGCAATGGATGGTCAATCACTACCTGTATGCCATTCAAAAAGCGGCTGAATACAATATCATGGTCAATGCCCACGAAGCAGTACGACCAACTGGACTGTGTCGTACTTATCCAAACCTGATTGGCAATGAATCAGCACGGGGAACAGAATTTGAAGCCTTTGGTGGCAATACGCCGGATCATACGACTATTCTCCCGTTTACCAGGCTCATTGGAGGACCAATGGATTATACGCCAGGCATATTTGAAACAGATATATCCGTCCATAATCCTGAAAATGATTCATGGGCAAGAACCACAATTGCAAGACAACTAGCCCTATATGTAACGATGTACAGCCCTTTGCAAATGGCTGCTGACCTACCGGAAATCTATGAACAGCATATGGACGCTTTCCAATTTATTAAGGATGTGGGGATTGACTGGGATAAATCCATTGTACTGGAAGCTGAGCCTGGGGATTATATTACCTATGCCAGGAAAGAGAAAGGCACAGACAACTGGTTTGTCGGACGAACAAATGATGAAGAAGCAAGGACATCTTATATCAACTTTGATTTCCTGGACAATGATAAGAAATACATTGCAACGATCTATAGTGACAAGGCTGACTCACATTATAAAGACAACCCCAAAGCCTATGACATAAGCAAATATGTTGTCTCCCACAAATCAAACCTGGCGAAACAATGCGCGCCTGGAGGCGGTTATGCCATCAGTTTGTTTCCTGTAAAAAGCAAAAAAGAAACCAGGGGAATTCCCAAACTATAATCTGCAGAAATGGTAGACTATACAACATTCCCAAAAATCGAACTCCATCTGCATCTGGACTGTTCACTCAGTTACGATGTTGTCAAAGCCATACGTCCTGATATCAGTTTGGAAGAATACAGATCCCATTACCTCTTCCCTTCTAAATGCACAGATCTGGCTGACTATCTTCACCGTGCATACAGCGGTGTCAGGTTAATGCAATCTGCAAAAAATATCCGCCTGGTCATACTTGACTTGTTTCAGCAACTTAAAAGTGATAATGTCATTTATGCAGAATTGAGATTTGCACCACTCCAGCATTTGGAACAAGATCTGGATTCGGAGACCGTCGTCGAAACAGCCAGAAATGCGATCAGGGAAGGTTCAGAACTGACAGGAGTTAAGGCATCACTCATACTTTGCACCTTGAGACATTTCAGTAAAGCTCAGAGTATGGAGACAGTGAAACTGGTTAAAAAACACATGGACGACATCATTGTAGGCTTTGATATAGCTGCAGATGAAGCCGGTCACCCTATTGATAATCATATCAAAGCGTTCGATTTTGCAAATAGAGAGAACATACCTTGTACAGCCCATGCAGGTGAAGCCAAAGGTCCGGAGAGTGTGTGGGAAACCCTGGATCATTTTCATCCGTCAAGGATTGGTCATGGAGTCAGAAGCATTGAAGACCCAAGGCTTATTCAGTATTTAAAAGACAAGAACATCCATCTCGAAGTCTGTCCGGTTAGTAATGTGATTATAAATATTGTGGATAAGATTGAAAATCATCCTATTGACAGCTTATTCAAACAGGATGTGTCATTGAGCATAAATACAGACGCACGCGCTTTAATGAATAACGACTTGGCCTCTGAATATGCTATTCTCTCAAAAGTTTTTAACTGGAGTAAAGAAGACTTCCTTAAATGTAACCTTGAAGCCATTAATCATGCGTTTACTGATAATGAGACCAAAGACAAACTGAGACAAAGAATTATTTCAGCTTACAGAAATTAAGTATATTTCTATATGGATCATTCATTAATCATCCGCAATGAAAAAGATGGAGACTTCGAGGCCGTCTCAGATGTTTTAGTTCGGGCATTTGAGCAGGAAGATGAATCCAGACTTGTGAAATTATTGAGACAAAGTGATTCCTTTATCCCGGAATTGACCATGGTAGCGGAAGTTAACCAAAACATTGTTGGCTCTATTGTTTATTCAAAAATCAGGATCATTAACGATGAAGGAAATGCTTTCCAATCCATTGCATTGGTTCCTATGGCTGTTGATCCCGCATTTCAAAAAAAGGGAATTGGATCTATACTTGTTAAGTCGACGATTGCCAAAGCGAAAGAGCTGGGATATGAATCCATAATTGTTCTTGGACATGCCGCTTACTACCCAAAATTTGGATTTACGGAAGCCAGACCATATTGCATAAAAGCACCATTTGATGTACCTTCTGAGGCATTCATGGTTCTTGAACTAAAAGAAGGCATACTTGAAGATATTAAAGGCACTGTCAAATATAATCAGGCCTTTTCAATGTTGTAAATTAATCCTGGAATGACGGACAAAACCAACAAAAAAATAATGTCATCCCGCGGTATTGAAACATACCTCGGTGAATTTGTTTATGGCGGCATAGACGGTTGTGTGACAACATTTGCCGTCGTTGCAGGAGCAGTTGGAGCTGGCCTTGACAGTATCATTATTATCATACTCGGTTTTGCCAACCTCCTGGCTGACGGTTTTGCAATGTCTATTGGAGCCTACCTCTCCGCTAAATCAGAAAGCGATAATTTTAAAAAATACAAGGAAAAAGAGTACTGGGAAATTGAAAATATGCGTGAATCTGAAGTGGAGGAAGTCAGGGAAATCTTCACAGCCAAAGGATTCAAAGACGAATTGCTGGAAAAGATCATCGATGTGATTACAAGTGACAAAGACAGATGGGTGGATGTCATGATGAAAGAGGAATTGGGCATGCTCGAAAATGATAAATCTCCATGGAGAATTGGTCTTGCCACTTATACTTCATTTATTCTCATCGGGGTGGTTCCTTTAATGATCTACGTTATAGATTATATCAAAGATTTACAAATCAACCTGTTTGTTTATTCTTCTGTATTGACAGCTCTAGGGTTTATTTTAATCGGTGGACTTAAAGCCTATGTGAATCAAACAAAAATTTTAAAAGGAATTTCTGAAACACTGCTGTTGGGTGCCATTGCTGCCTTGGTAGCTTATTTCGTCGGGGATCTGCTCGAACAACTTATCAGGTAACTGCACAATAGGACAATATATTTCTAACCGGAGGCAGATTATCTGTTTCGATAATATTGATAGCTGGCACCTTACATAATTTCTCGATCAATTCTATACCGGCAAGTGTATTGGTCGATGCACCGCTGACTACCGTAGGGATAATGTCAAAACTTTTCATAACACCATACACCGCGTATGGATCAGAAGCACAAAGAATAGTACAACTTAAATTATTCCTGATTTCATCGATGGCCACTGCCCCATTATAGGGTTCAAGTGGAGAAGCACCGATTTCAATGACGGCAATATCTGCGCGACAGGATTCGATCAGGCTTAGCAGGACTTTCAGGCCTTCTTTATACTCCTTGATCGGAAAAATGGAAGATGGGAATCCCACATCGACAAAATCAAAAACACACTCGGCACCGGCATCTTTTAATGCCAATATATCTTTGAATCTGCCTGCTCCTGTCAATTTAGCCCCGACCACTCGACGACCCTGCTCTCTCAGTATCCTGGTCACGATTCTCCCTGCAGTCGTTTTCCCGGCTGACATAGAAGTACCTACCAAAAGTACAACTGGTTTTGTCAATGTTTTTAAATCCGGGGAAGGACGAAAATCAATCATTCTGACTTTCTTGCCATCCCTCGTCACATGACCTAGGTACCGAACTTCGATCAGATTCGGTACAAAAATGGATTTTGAGGTCAGTTGTCCGAATAAGCCGGCACCTGTAAGTAGATGCATGTTACC
>JAHHJO010000066.1:0-2759 GCA_018680275.1 Bacteroidia bacterium | reverse complement strand
GCTTCAAGGTTACCGACAAGGAAACTGTAGAAATCAATGCCCACTTTTTCAAATTCTTCAATGTCATCGGAAGTAGAAGGAATATTTGTTGCCATATTCCAGGTAATTGATTTCTTTTCAAAATCGTCGGAGCTGCTTGTGATACGCTCACGATAATTGAACTGGATATAGATATCAAAAATTCGGGCATTTTCACCCTTACGCCATCTGATCCTGGTTGGCTGTACATAATTAAATCCTATGCTGCTCGAAGGTGTAAGTATCTTAGAAGTGCCTACCAGCTCTGTAGTGGCTGTAACCGGTGTTAAATCATTTACTCTCTGCAGGATCAGGGTATATTCATTATCGGAAACAAGGGGAATATCACCTGTTCTGATTTTATACAGATAGTTAGGTGATTGTGCAAAAACGCCTTCCTCTCTTTGATAACCTTCAAGGTTTGCATCTACCTTTTCAAGTTGATAAATTGCTCCGTCTTCTCTTTGGATACTGACATCAATATCATTATAGTATAGTGAATCAGGGTTCTGAGCCAGGACCAACGCTGAAGTCTCCGGATCAACGAATACTTTTTCAACACGAATATACTGGGCCGTATCGCTGGTACTGAGTACACCATAAACTACAGGTATATCTTTGTAGTCTTCTATAACATTCAACTCGTTATCGCAGGAATAGAGCACCAATAAAAGGAAGAACAGGGATTTAAGTTTCATGTGCGCAAAATTAATTCAATTATTCTTTCCAACATTTATTCAGGCGATTTTAATATCTTCGGTCAGCAACAAACAAGCAATATGTCAGCAGTAAGTAAAGATGCCAAAAGAGTGACAACCCATGTCCTTCAGCGCATGAAAGAAGAGGGAGAAAAGATATCAATGTTAACAGCATATGATTTCAGCATGGCCAAAATAATCGACAGCGCAGGAATAGATGTGATCCTTGTTGGAGATTCTGCTTCTAATGTAATGGCAGGGCACGAAACTACCCTTCCAATTACGCTTGATCAAATGATATACCATGCATCTTCAGTCATTCGAGCTGTAAAAAGATCATTGGTTGTGGTTGATTTGCCATTTGGTAGTTATCAAAGCAATTCTGACAAAGCACTTGCGTCAGCAATTAGGATTATGAAGGAATCCGGAGCCCATGCTGTAAAAATGGAAGGCGGACGAAAAATAAAGGAATCAGTCAAAAGGATTATTTCTGCCGGTGTTCCCGTTATGGGACACCTCGGGTTGACACCCCAGTCAATTTACAAATTTGGAACATATACAGTCAGAGCAAAAGAGGAAGCCGAAGCTGCAGAATTAATTGAGGATGCCAAAATCCTTGAAAAAGCAGGATGCTTTGCGATTGTTCTTGAGAAAATACCTGCTGCGCTGGCAATAAAAGTATCTGAGTCTATCAGAATACCTACAATCGGAATTGGAGCTGGTGGAGGTACTGACGGACAGGTGTTGGTTTGTCATGATGTGTTTGGCCTAACTAAAGACTTCAATCCCAGATTCTTACGGAGATACCTTGATTTGTATTCACTTATGTGTGATGCGGTCAAGAATTATATCACTGATGTTAAATCACGTGACTTTCCTAATGAAAAAGAGCAATATTGATCATGAAGAAGAAGTTGCTTCTTCTGATAGTGATACTTGTCCTGATTGCCAGCTTTTTTGCATTCAGGTTTTATTCATATATCTATAATGACAATGTAAAAGTTGACGTGTCTTCAACTATTTTTCTTCCGACAAAAGTTACATTCGAAGACCTGGTTGACACATTAAACTCAAAAGACATTTTAATTGACTCCAGATTATTTTACTGGGTCGCAGATAAAATGAAATTCAGGACTCCAAAGCCAGGCAAGTATATCATAGAACCCGGTTGGAATAACCATGAACTGATCTCACACCTTCGGTCAGGAAGTCAGGAACCAGTCCAGGTCACATTTAACAATATCAGGAAAATAGAAAACCTTGCTGCCGTATTTGCTGAAAAACTCGAAGGTGATTCCATTCAGTTTGTTAAAGCTTTTACAGAATTTTCTCTTTTGTCCGAACTGGGATTAACAAAAGAAAACATCATCAGTTTATTCATACCGAACACCTATGAATTCTATTGGAATACATCTCCGGCAAAGGTGATGAACAAAATGAAACAGGAGCATGATAAGTTTTGGGCCGAGAGCAGACGGGAAAAGCTCAATAATCTTATATTTTCAAAGCAGGAAGTATACACACTTGCATCGATTGTACAAAAGGAAACAAACAGGAATTCCGAAAAGCCGATGATTGCCGGAGTATATATTAACCGGTTAAAAAGAGGTATCCCCTTACAGGCTGATCCAACTGTTGTATTTGCGGTTGGAGATTTTGGCATACGCAGAGTACTCAATAAGCATATCGCTGTTGATTCTCCTTTTAACACCTATAAAAACAATGGGCTCCCTCCTGGACCAATATGCATGCCGGACATATCTTCAATAGATGCGGTGCTTGATTATGAAAAACATCGATTCCTGTATTTTTGTGCCTCACCCTCAGAAAATGGTGGCCATGTTTTTGCCAAAACGCTAACAGAGCATAATAAAAATGCCAATATCTATCGCCGGTGGCTGAATCAAAGAAAGATCTTTAAATAGAGTCATATCCTTTCTGCTTTTCAGAACCAGTATTTTCTGAGCGAAAATCAATTGCAACAATCCTTATCCAGTTGTATAGGCGGACAAGGTACCGTGCCATAACTGCAAAATACACAAC
>JAHHJO010000456.1:0-7618 GCA_018680275.1 Bacteroidia bacterium | reverse complement strand
GGATTCGGATCAGTGGTTAACTCTGGACGGTGAAATAAATATTTTACTTCCTTCCAAATCCCAAAGGATCGATTTTGAAAATGTAGAGTTTGCGACCGGTTATGGGCGTAAAGACTATTTGACGGGTATTGATTCTGATTTAGGATTATTAAAGGTATCGAACAATAGCAAGCAACTATGCTGGGGTGCAGCGTATTGGCAGTACTTTGAAGACCTTGATAATATTCAAAAACTTGAGGGTAATCCTTTATCGATAAGCAAAGAGGTATTCAGCCTTGGAGTAGATGATAATGGATTAACCCTGGAAAAAATAGAAGAAAATAATGTGCTTACTCCAGGTGACAGGGTGCGCGTGAGAATCGAATTAATGGTTGACCGACCAATGGAGTTTATAGAGATGAAAGATATGCGGGGTAGTGGACTGGAACCTTTAGATGTGCTAAGCAAGTATAAATACCAGGATGGACTCGGATATTATCAATCAACAAAAGATGTAGCCACATACTTTTATTTTGAAAGAGTGGCCAAAGGAAAGTATGTCTTTGAATATGACCTGTTTGCAAGTCATAGCGGGCAGTTTTCAAATGGAATATGCCAGATTCAGTCTTATTACGCACCGGAATTCGGCAGCCATAGTGAAGGTGTCAGACTGAAAATAGAATAAATTAACTTCGAAAGGTTCCATTGGCAGCCAGGACATGATTAATTTCGCATATTTGGCCTTCAAAACTCCTGACAGTAGAAATGAAAAAGTGGATTACAGCCATGCGACTAAGGACCCTTCCACTGGCATTTGCAAGTATTGCCATGGGTGCTTTTCTGGCAGCCTCTCACAACAGTTTTGTGCTTTCAATATTCATCCTTTGTGTAGTGACTACATTGTTGCTTCAAATACTTTCCAATTTGGCTAATGATTACGGTGATTCCGTGCATGGTGCTGATAATGAAGAACGAAAGGGGCCAAGCAGGGCCGTACAGTCAGGAGCCTTATCGCCTTCAGCAATGAAAAAAGCGATTATCATTACTTCGATTTTAAGTCTTGTCTCAGGTCTGTATCTTCTTCACATCTCAAATCTTAACTTCAGTGAGTATCTCATTTTTATTGGTTTCGGTCTCCTGGCAATAATCGCTGCAATTCTCTATACCAATGGAAAATTGCCATATGGGTATAAGGGTCTGGGTGATATTTCAGTATTTATATTTTTCGGTCTTCTTGCCGTTGTAGGTAGCTATTACCTGCAGACCAGGAACCTGGACCCCCTGATCTTTTTACCCGGAACGAGTGTAGGCCTTTTTACTGTTGCGGTATTGAACATTAATAATATCAGGGATATAGAATCTGATCTTGCAGCCGGAAAAAAATCAATTCCTGCAAGATTGGGCAGGAAGAATGCGGTAGTTTATCATGCCATTCTTTTAACGGGAGGCCTGATGGCTTCACTGGTATATGTGAGCCTCAACTTCACAAGTATCTGGCAACTGTCATTCCTGGTGATTCTACCGGCCCTTCTAATCAATTTTAATGCGGTTAGAACCAAAGTGGAAGCTGGGTTGCTGGATCCCTACCTGAAACAAATGGCCTTGACAACACTGATTTTTGTGATCGTATTTGGAGTTACAAATATGAATTAACAGTCAGAAGGTAGAATCTATCACCAATTTCATCGAAATTATCGCTTATACTGAAACTAGTTTGTTCTATTTTTCCTTAATCTTATATAAAATTATTCCAATGGAAGAAGGTAAAAAAATTAAAGATCCACGCACTGCACATAGCAATTCAATCATCAAGAATCATATGATCTGGTCTATGGGGGCAGGCTTTATTCCCGTACCTGTCGCAGACTTCTTTGCTGTAAGTGCTATTCAACTGGATATGATAAGACAATTGAGTAAAATCTACGAGATTAATTTTAAAGAGACCGAAGGAAAAGCTGTTATTTCAGCACTTACAGGCTCAGGTATAGCCAGAATCGGAGCAAGGGCCATTAAATTTATTCCGGGAATTGGTTCAGTATTGGGTGGTGTCACCCTTGCTGTACTTTCAGGGGCATCAACCTATGCATTGGGTGAGGTATTTAAAAAGCACTTCGAAACAGGTGGTACATTCCTGGATTTTGATCCTTCCCGTCTAAAGAAATACTACGACGAAAAATTTGAGAAAGGGAAACAAATGGCAAAGGATATGGAGAAATCACAGAGAAAAAACCATGAAGAAGCAGAATCGGTCAGCGATGAAGCAAAAGCTATTGTCCTCGATGAAAATGAAGATGTAATCGGCAAATTAAAGGAACTCAATGAATTGAAAAAAGATGGAGTGATTACTGAAGAGGAATTTGAAAAACTAAAGAAAGACCTGATCGCTTAAAGGAATTTATAAAGGTATTCTTGCTGCGGCTGTGATTTCCTGGCTGGCAAACAAACCTGCTTTATATTTATAATATCCGGTGATTCCAATCATCGCCGCATTATCCCTGCAGAATTCAAAGTCCGGTATATAGTAATTCCATCCTTTTCTTGATGCAAATTCTGCTACGGCTGACCTGAGTCCTGAATTGGCTGATACGCCTCCTGCAATTGCGATTTCATTGATACCGGTCTGTTCTGCAGCTACTTCAAGCTTATCCATCAACATATCTATAATTGAAAATTGGACAGACGCACAGATATTTTCAATTTCCTGGCTGATAAAATCAGGATTTTTATCTGTTTGAGCCCTCAAAAAATACATGATAGCCGTTTTTAGCCCTGAAAAACTGAAATTCAAACCTTCAACTTTTGCCTTTGGAAAACTGTACTTAACTGTTCCATTTTTTGCATGCTTATCTATAATAGGCCCTGCCGGGTATGGGAGTCCGAGCATTTTACCAGTTTTATCAAAAGCTTCGCCGGCGGCATCATCAAGTGTCTGCCCTAATATTTCAAATTCCAGGTAACTATTGGCCTTAACAATTTGAGTGTGTCCCCCTGAAACGGTCAGGCATAAAAATGGAAATGCCGGGTAGGGTTTCCTTGCAAAATTTGATAGGACATGGGCACGCATATGGTGGACTTCGACAATGGGTATATTCAGAGCATAAGCCATGGCCTTTGCAAAAGTAACACCTACAATCAAGCTTCCAAGAAGTCCGGGACCTCTTGTAAATGCTATAGCTTTCAGTTGGGTTTTACTTATTTCGGCTTGCTTTAATGCGGCATTTACGACAGGTAAAATATGCTGCTGGTGTTCTCTGGATGCCAATTCTGGTACAACGCCACCATACATCGCATGAGCTGTTTGAGTGGAGACAATATTACTCAATACCTCCCCGTCGCAAATAACTGCTGCAGAAGTATCATCACAAGAAGATTCTATGGCTAAAATGTAGTCCTCCATTAATTATTTATGCAAAATTAGGATTTAGGCATCAAAAAGGCTTAATTCTTCATCTTATTTCAACAAATCGAACTGTATTTGAAAATTGTCTTGCGGTATCTTTAATATATACAGGAAAATTATTTATTTCACAGTAAGCAAATTGAACATTGTACAATGAAATGGATTATAAGTCTGATTTTGGTCTTGGTGATTGGTTTTTTAGCATATGCACTTTATCTGAATATCAGGGAGCCTATTGCTTTTCAAAAAGTCAAAAATGACAGGGAAGATGTTGTTGTAGACAAATTGAAAGAAATTAGAAAAGCCCAGGAAATATTCAGGGATATTACAGGCGCATTTGCAGGCAGTTTTGACAGTCTGAACTATGTGTTGAAAAATGACAGCATTAAATTTGAAAACATCATCGGTGACCCTGATGATCCAACAAATAGTAACTTTATCAGAACTGTCACTTACACGGCGGCTTATGATAGTATCAAAGCCATGGGTATGAATCTGGATTCACTCAGATATGTACCTTACGCTAAAAAAGGCACAGAATTCCTGATCAATGCAGATACCATGACTTACCAGTCTACTCTTGTAACGGTATGTGAAGTCGGAACCCGGTGGAAAGAATTCATGGGGGAATATGGTTCTATGAGATATGCAAAATATGATAACTCATATGATCCGAATAAAATGTTGAAATTCGGGGATATGAACGCACCTAACTTGACTGGAAATTGGGAAAGATAAATACAGAATTTGATCATATAAAAGATACAAACCAAATTAAAGAACTGTCTGTTGTCCTGTACCCAGACAGTTTTTTTTATGGATTGTGGGATACCGACGACCAGCTGGTCAGGGTGGGTAATAGTGACTTATCCCGGTTGCCTGACCTGCTCAGGGATATTAATAATGATTTTGATCTGACTATTGCCAGGGTAATGTCTACCTCCAAGCCTTATGTTCATATACCCGGCCCATATTTCGAAGAAGAAGGTTTTGATTCATATTTCAGTGGTATTTACCCTTTGAGGAAGGTCAGGTACAGGGAATCAGAGGTCGACAGATTTGTCAGAGAAGATATTTGCACACTTCATTACATGGATTCCGAACTCCTTGAATTGACCAGTACATTCGATTTCCCTTTTAAAACCGGGCATATTTCTACTGCCATGGCCAATTATTCTTTCCTGATCGAAAAGGATACTATTAGTTATATATCAAATAATACATTGCATATTTCCTCTTCCAAACAAGGCGAATTCCGGTTTTATAATCAGTTTGATTGTTACCACAAAGAGGACTATCTCTATTTCTATATGCTTGCGTTTAATGGACTGGATATCTCTCCTTCCGAGGAAGAAATACAATTAGGTGGAAATATCAACCAGTCTTCGGCTTTATACCAGATGCTAGAATCCTATCTTCCCGGCATTGAAATGCAGAATGATTTCATCATATCGGACACAGAGCATCCCCGGCAATATTATTTTGACCTCTACCTGTGTAAATCATGCGTATAATAGCCGGTCGCTTCAAGGGCTATCGATTTACACCTCCTGCAAAAAACTGGCCTACGCGCCCGACTACCGATATTTCCAAGGAAGGTTTGTATAATATCCTCCAGAATATCATTGACTTTGAAGAAATTCGTTTTCTCGATCTGTTTGGTGGTACCGGAAATCATTGTTATGAATGTATAAGCAGGGGATGTAAGGATGCTACATATGTCGATAAATTTGGTGGGGCAGTGAGCTTTGTGAAGACTATGTCAAGGAAACTTGAAATAGAAAAAGAACTAAGGATTTTTAAAATGGATGTATTCAGGTATATCAGGAAATGTGATGAGCAATTTGACTATATCTTCGCTGGTCCTCCATATCCTTTGAAGACCATTGACAAGATTCCTGATCTAATCATTGAAAACAACCTGCTTTCACCTGAAGGCATCCTGGTCCTCGAACACAATCCAAATGTGGTTCTCGACGATCACCCGCATTTATTCAAACAAAGGAATTACGGCCAAACAATCTTTAGCTTCTTCCGTATCTGATTGCTTTTAATGTTCTATTTTCGCAGTTCAATTAATTGATCCTATGGATGCTGTTTACGATATCAAACGTGAAATTTGCCAGGCAATAAACGAGGTCTTTTCATACGAAATGGAGATGGAAAAGGTTTTACTGTCACCAACGAAGAAAGAATTCGATGGTGATTATACCTTCGTTGTCTTTCCACTGGTAAAAACACTTAAGAAAAATCCGCAGGAAATCGGAGATACTCTGGGGGCATATCTGGTTTCTCATTCCGGCCTGTTCAGTGGTTATAATGTCATTAAAGGATTTCTTAACCTTGAAATAAAGGCGCATATCTGGATCAGAATTCTAAGAGAATCATTTGATCATAGAGGACAGAATGAAACAAAGGACCCGAGAAAAATCCTTGTAGAATTTTCATCTCCTAATACAAATAAACCATTGCACCTGGGACATATCAGGAATATCCTTCTTGGTTGGTCCATGTATAAACTGGCAAGTGCTAATGGTCATCATGTTGTCCGGACCCAGATTGTCAATGACCGTGGCATTGCAGTTTGTAAAAGTATGATGGCTTGGCTCAAAACAGCTGATGGTGACACACCGGAATCAACTTCTACAAAAGGCGATTTTTTTGTCGGCAATTATTATGTCAAATTCGACCAGTTACTTCAGGCTGAATATAAAGAATGGCAGCAGACAGATACCGGGGAGAAAGTCTACCAGGCCGAATCTAAGCCTGATCAGAGTGCCGAAGATTTCTTCAAAAAATTTAAGAACAACTATTTTAATATGTACAGCCACCTTGGAAAAGAAACCAAGGACATGTTGATCAAGTGGGAAAAAGGAGATGAAGAGACTGTTACATTATGGAAAACAATGAATCAATGGGTCTACGATGGCTTTGAAAAGACATACGAAGAACTAGGGGTGGCTTTCGACCAACTCTATTACGAGTCGAATACCTATTTGCTTGGAAAAAAAGCTATTGAGGAAGGACTACAGAAAGATGTTTTTTATCGCAAGGAAGATGGCAGTATATGGGTAAGCCTTGAAGATGAAGGGATGGATGAGAAGATCCTGTTGAGAAGCGATGGTACATCCGTGTATATGACACAAGACATCGGGACTGCGCATAAAAGATATGAAGATCATGGCATGGACAGTTGTGTTTATGTCGTAGGAAATGAACAGGAATACCATTTCAAGGCTCTGTTTGCCATTCTTAAAAAGCTTGGAGAACCCTATGCAGATCAATTGCATCACTTGTCTTATGGAATGGTCGAATTACCTTCCGGTAAAATGAAATCCCGCGAAGGAACAGTGGTTGATGCGGATGATCTGATCGCAGAGGTCATTAAAGAAGCCAGGTTCTCTGCGGAAGAGAGGGGAGGCCTGGAAGGTTTGTCAGACGAAGAAAGAGCAACGACATTCAGAAAAATAGGTCTGGCAGCATTAAAATATTTTATGATCAAGATCAATCCTCGCAAGGGGATGATATTCGATCCTAAAGAATCTGTGGATATGCAGGGAACGACGGGCCCATATATCCAGAATGCATTTGTCCGTATCAGGTCTATTTTTCGGAAACTGGGAGGACAATATACCTTCTCCCTGGAGAATCAGTATACTGGAGAATTAACGGAGATGGAGAAAGATCTTATTCAAGTGCTTGAACAATATTCAGATCTTCTTAAGGAAGCCATGGATAAATATGATCCATCTTTGATAGCCAATTATGCCTATACACTGGCCAAGGGCTTCCACCGGTTCTATCATGAATGCAGGATCCTGAATGCCGAGACTGAAGAAACAAAAACATTCAGATTATCGTTATCATATGTTGTTGCTGATATTTTGGAAAAAGCGATGGATATTCTGGGTATAGAAATGCCGGAATACATGTAAAATTTTGAGCTTATGACAGAGACAGAAAAATACGAATCAAAGAACTTCATTGAAGAAATCATTGAAGAGGATTTGAAAAATAGTAAACACCAGGGACGGATTCACACCCGTTTCCCCCGGAACCCAATGGATATTTACACATAGGACATGCCAGCTCTATCTGTCTTAATTTTGGACTGGGATTGCGGTATAATGCCCCAGTAAACCTTAGGTTCGATGACACCAATCCGTCTAAGGAAGAAAAGGAATATGTAGAAGCCATTAGAAAGGATGTGGAATGGCTTGGATTTGAATGGGCCAGGGA
>JAHHJO010000120.1:0-4881 GCA_018680275.1 Bacteroidia bacterium | reverse complement strand
TAAAGGAAACTAGAAGAACATACAATTGGCGGGTCAGAGGTAATGTAAGGTCTTTAAGTCCTTATTGTAAGGCAAGAAATGAAAGTTTTGAGGTAGAAAGAACCATTACCAGGGAGTCATATGTCTTGAGTGGAGATAAACGTGCGATACCTGACAGGTATAAACGTAGAAACGAAAACTTCACAAGGCAGCAGGAAGAAGATATTATTGAAGAATTAATAGAGGATATTTACAGGGAGATCGTACACTATTACCTATAGGTTCTTTAGTGATAATGTGAAAATTTATTGTTACCAGATAATGTTTTGAAAGTTTTAAATGTTAAAAATTTCCAGAACTCTTCAGAATTTCCAAATTAATATTTTAGCCGGTATTTTTTTTATATATTAATTTTTCGAATATATAAATTAAAGTCAGTGAAAGATCTTCACACCGGGAATATTGAGGAACAACGTTATCAAATAATACTTGACAGTTCACCAGATGCAGTATTTATATTGGATGTTGACAATGGAAAATTCATAGACTTTAATGAAAATGCACTCCAACTTCTCAAGTTTTCAAAAGAAGAAATGCTGAAGCTTGGCGTTTTGGATATAACACCTGTCACTATAAGTGAAGAATATACAAAAGGAATAGTCAAGAAAAATATAGGACTGGCATTGATGGGAGGTAACCCTGTTTTTGATTGGACCCATTTGGACCATGCCGGCAATGAGATTCCCTGTGAAATAAGATTAATCAGAATACCGCCAAATGATCAACAAATCCTTATGGCTTCTGTCGTAGATCTTAGGGGAAAACTGAAATTTGAAAAGGAACATAGAGATAATCTTGAACGCCTCAAATTAACATTAGAATCTACTGGCTTGGCTTGTTTTGATTGGTCAAATATAGATCGTGTCATTTATTGGGATAATAACATTTATAGTTTACTGGGGATTGATGAAAACATTACAAAACCAGGAATAGCTTCTTTTTTAAATGTTGTGCATCATGAAGATGTTGCAAGGATAAGATTGAAGATGGCTGGATTCATTGAAAGTAAACTGGATAAGGAATATTTCCATGATGAATTCAGAATAATAAGGAACGATGGTATTCGCTTTATTTATGCATATGGTTCTATTATTAGAAACCTTGAAAATAAATCTATCAGGGTATTGGGAACACTACAGGATTGGACTGAAAAGAAAAGAGCACAATCCCAATTAGAGTACCAGGCCAAATTATTGGAGAATGTTTCAGATGCTGTTTTTTCAACCGATTTGAAATTCAGGATTACTTCCTGGAACCGTGCGGCTTATAAACTGTATGGATGGAAAGAAAAGGAAGTATTGGGTAAGTCATTCTATGAACTGTTGACCGGAGGCAGGTATGAAAAATCCGTAAGAGATTTCTTTTCAATTCTCATGGAAAAAGGTGAATGGAAAGACACTGTCATACATAAGTCCAAAAACGGGCAGGAATTTTATATCCAGTCTTCTATAAACCTGGTTTTCGATAATGATGGTAATCCACAAGGTGCTATAGCTATCAACAGGAATATCAATGAACAACGGATTACAGAACAGAAACTAAAGGAAAGTGAAGAACGCCTCAAAATGGCTCTTGATACTACAGGACTGGGAATTTGGGATTGGTTTCCGCAAAATGGAAGGATCATATGGAATGAAAAGATGTATGAGATCCTTGGCAAACCCAATGACCCTGCCATGGATTTGAATGATTATTATTTTAGCATTCTTCATCCTCAAGACCTTCAGAAAGTCAAGGATAGAATAAAGAAGGTTTTTGAAGAGAATGCTTCATTTAAAAATGATGGTTATGAGTACAGGATTATTGTGGATGGTCAAATTAAGCATATCTATTCTTATAGCTATATCTCCAGGAATGATGATCAGGATATTGAGAGGATTATCGGAACAATTCAGGATATTTCTGAAAGGAAGATCCAATCCGAAAAACTGGCTTACCAGGCACAAATTCTTTCCAACATTTCAGATGCAGTTATTTCCACGGATAACGATTTCAGAATTCTAAGCTGGAATAAAGCTGCTGAAAAGTTGTATGGATATTCTGAAGACGAAGTTATAGGTAAGGTATTTAATGAACTGGTGAATCTCAGGTATATTGATAAGAATCGGGAAGACGTACTTATTGAATTTGAAAGCAAGGAAAGCGTTGAATATGTTCAAATCCATAAAAACAGGGAAGGCAATGATTTATACGTTCTTTCACATGTGAATCACCTTAGAGATGAATTGAATAATTCTTTAGGCATTATTGGTGTGATAAGGGATATATCTGAAAAAATTGAAATAGAATCCAAACTCAGGGAAAGTGAGGAAAAGTTCAGGATGTCTTTCAATATGCAGTTTCAGTATATCGGTATTTTGAGCCCTGAAGGCCATGTGATCGATATCAACGAATTATTTGTGAAAAACACTGGTGTAGATAAACATGAGTTAATAGGAAAGAAATTCTGGGATCTTCCAGTGTGGGTTAAATACCCTGAGACACGTGAAAGTATTTTCAACAATTTTCAGGAAGCTGTTCAATCAAGAAAAAGAAAAGTTTCTGAAGAAGAGTTTAAAAATGAGAAGAACGAATCAAGATTTGTTATATCATCCTATACCTGTGTTGAGAATGAAGACGGTAGTATCAAATTTATTCTTGCCGAAGCAACAGATATAACAGATCGTAAAATTGCTGATGAAGCTGTCAAATCTGCCCAAAAGGAATTAGCGAAGATTTCAAAGAAATTTCAGGATGCAACCAAAGCAGCTCATGTAGGTATATGGGAATGGAATATTGATGAAGATATTGTCAGTTGGAATCCTATTGTCAATATCATATTTGGCATTCCCAGGCACAGGACGAATTGTACTTTTGACGAATTAATATCGATAGTTCATTTTGATGATGTCGACGCTCTTAAGAAGAATATACAATTGACCCTGGACAAAGGAGTAGACTTGAATTGTGAATTCAGAATACTGAGATCAGGAAAAAACATTCACTATATAAAGGCAATGGCCAATTTAAGCAAGAGCAAGGAAATGAAGACGATTTCCGGAGTAGCATGGGAAGTGACCCAGGAAAAGGAAAATGAAAAACAAAGACTTAAAGCCAGGCAATTAGAAATACGGAATAAGGAATTGGAGCAATTTGCATATGTGGCATCTCATGATCTTCAGGAACCTCTGCATTCAATGACGGGTTTCACTGAATTGCTTTTGGAAAATGACATGCTTGGAAATAATGAAGAAGCAAAAAGATACCTTGGCTACATCCAGGACTCTGCTTCAAGAATGAGTAAGCTTGTCAAAGGTTTATTGGATTATTCACGGATTGGAAGAACAAAAGAATTATTCGAAGTTGATTGCAATCATATTGTGGAAAATGTAATCAATGATCTTCATTCACTGATAGAAAGAACAAAAGCACATATCGTTGTCAAAAAATTGCCAACAATCAAAGCAGTTCATACTGAAGTTCAGATGTTATTCCAGAATCTGATATCCAATGCTGTCAAATTCCATAGAATAGAACGACTTCCGAAAGTTGAACTTACCTGCAGGAAAAAAGAAAAATTCTGGGAATTTTCAGTCAAAGACAATGGTATTGGAATCGCTGATGAGCACAAGGAAAAAATATTCATCTTATTCCAGCGATTAAATACACGGAATGATTATGATGGGACAGGAATCGGATTAGCGCATTGCCAGAAAATAGTGGAAATGTTAGGAGGTCAATTGTGGGTTGAATCAAAAGTTAACACAGGAAGCTGCTTCTATTTCACGATCCCTGTTTGATTAAAAGTGACTCACCTTATTAAATTTTTAATTCCAGACCTACCGACAAGCCAAGATTATTATTTTTCTGATCAACAAGATTTTGAGAGCTGTTAATGTTTTCCAGGTTCCCCCTGTAATCTAGAGATGCTGTTAATGTCCAGTTGTTATTTAATTTATACCCTGTATTTACTCCGGCCATTATACTTAGGCTCGTATTGGATTTAAAATATTCTGTAGAATTAAAAGGTTCCAGTTTTTCATTAAGAACAAGGCCATCAAATTTGAACCTCATATTGTATTGAATACCGGCTTCTATCCCGTATACAAAGTGTCCTTTTTCTATTTGATATCCTGCAAGCATATGTGTCCCTATTGACGTATAGCTGTTTGCTACCTTCCAGTTTTTCATTTCAATGATTTTTACGGGAGCGTTTCCGTAAACCAGGGTTGTATCACCGTTGAGATCTATATTTATTTCAATCAACTGATTTGGTAGTATCGTATCCGTTTCACTTGTTTTCCTGTATTCAAAACGCTCACGGATTGCGCCATACTCAATTCCTGCTTTCAGATACAAGCCACTTTCTGTAAGATATTTTAATTGGAAGCCGGCTCTGTAACCAAGAAGTTGCTTTTGGGAAGATTGACGATCTTCTAAGTAATCCTTGAATTCCGGTAGAGAAGTCATTGAAGATGATACATAATCGAGTGCAGTATAACCAAGAAGATACAAGTCCATTTTTTTTCCTGAATGATCGTAACAATCTATTCCTTTGTTTTTTAACTGTGGAGCAATACTATTATTGATCAGAGATAATTCAGGATCAAGTTTTCCAAGGAAAGCTACTTCATTTATGTAATCACGGTTGTTTTCTATTTCTGAACCAGGGACAAAGTTGGACATGGAGGAATCTTCATCAAATGCAATTCTTTTATCTTCTGGATAATGTGTTGATATGTTTGGTTCTGAATCTTTCTTATTGGTAGTTGTTGTTGATATTGATTGACCAGTATCATTATTTCCATTTTGTATAGAGGAACTTATGTGGCTATTGGTTGCTGCAACACCCGCAGAAATTAT
>JAHHJO010000009.1:0-14091 GCA_018680275.1 Bacteroidia bacterium | reverse complement strand
GCCATTCATCAATTATTATAGCATGGAGACCTTTATAAAAACGGGAATACCCTTTTGTTGCAAGAAGTACATGAAGACTTTCGGGAGTGGTTATCAAAACTTCTGGTGGTTTGGTCCACTGTTTTTTCCGTGCATTTGACTTAGTGTCACCACTTCTGATGCCGACTTCCCAATCCAAACCAAACCCATCGATGGCCTTTTCGATGGAGATTTTAATTTCTTTGGCAAGGGCCCTGATTGGTGTAACCCAGATTATGGCCGGGCCACTTTGGGCAAATTGATACTTTTGAAGATAGGACATGAGTGCACCAAGGAATAAGGCATAGGTTTTTCCGCTACCCGTGGGTGCATTGACAATACCGGACCGACTTTCAAAAAAAGCACGCCAGGTTTCCTTCTGGAAAGGGAATACCTCCCAGCCTTTTTCTTTAAACCAGTCACTTGCAAAATCAAAAAGTTTGTCTGATGTGCTCAATTGTGGTTAATTAGTTGATACTGAAACGAGGTTGGTAATATGGTTGACCAAGGAACCAATATGAAGAGCTGTCTTTGGTTATCAATACAGGGGTGAAAACATGATCTGAAATATTATCTTGAAGCTTATTATTAAAAAGACAGTTGAATTTAGAATTATGTTCTCCTTTTTTAGAGGTGTTCGTTTTAAAAGTACAACGAACGAATGAACTGTCTATACCCAGATATACCGCACTCACTTCTTTATGTACAAAACCATTTATACTGTAATAATCAGCTTTCGGAATCTTCCAGTTCTGCAGATTATTTAATTCTTTATAAGAGACCTTTGTTTCATTGATCCTTGTAATGTAGATGGGTGCTTCTTCATAGAGGGGAGTCAATCCATCAACAAAATCCCCTTCATGTCTGACATATGACGTCATTGATGCAAACTTCAATCTCAGAAAATGTTTTGATTCACTTGCCTGGGATATGAGAATGTCCTGGAATGCTTTTTTGTTATCACCGAATTTTCGTCCCTTATACCAACTGGTGGAGTTTAATACAAGAATATATTTGAAATTATAAAGATCAATATCTTTGCTGGCATAGGACCTACCTTCTGCAAATTTCATAAATGAATTCTTAAGATTAATGAGGTGTTGTTCATTTTCATAATCTACTTCAAGGGGGAGATAGAATATATTATATCGGCCCAGGACTTGTTTAATATAATCTGTATATCCAAAAGACATTGACTCAAAGTTGGTACCCGGATCTCCAACGATTAAAATGGAATCATTTTCTGTGGTGTAGTTAGAAATACTGGAAAATATCTTTGTTGTTAATCGTTTAGATTTTTCAATGTTCTTTATTTTGTTAATTGTATTGGTGCCAAACAAATTGAATATCAAAATCAAAACGATAGTTAAAATCGAACCAAAGTATAAAAAGACCTTCTTTTGTCCTGAGAGCAGTTCAACTATTTTCTTCTGATTTAGAAATGAAATTGTCAGTGGAAGTGCTACAAGAAAAGGGAGGTAATATCTGCCAAACTGGAAATTGGTTTCAGCATATAAATAAATCTGAGACAAAGAAATTACTAAGAAGAACACTACTAAAAGCAACAACTTCCAAAATAACTCTTTGAAGGATCCAAAAACCAGGGTTAGCCCCACGAGGATGGCAACTCCCAGGAAGTTGAACAAAACTATCTTGTTTTTCAGTATAGTTGAAATCAAAGAAATGATTAAAGAAGATTCGCTTTCAGCATACCCTGGAGGCTTGGAGTTAAAGCTGAACAATATAACAAGGAAGGAAAAAAAAGCAAATAAATACGTGGAGGAAACAAGAAGCCTAAATCTTGAGCTTCTGATTCTATAATTATATATAGACGGGACAAGAGCAAGCGCAGGACCAAAAAGAATAAAGGGTTCTTTAGAAAAACCAGAAAAGAAATAGGATAGCAAAGAAAAAACCAGCCACACCAGTTTTTTTTTATCCAAAAATCGGATGAGAAAAAACAAAGTAAAACCCAAAAGAACAATTCCGTATCGTTCTGCAGGACCGAACCGAAGGAATACAAGGCTTTGAGGACCAATAATTATAAATAAAGAAGAAACGGCACTGAGAATGACCCTGGAAGATATTTTCAAGAAGCTCTTATAAAAAAGAAAAAAGCACAGTAAAACGGAAAACATTCTTGTAATATTCCAGATACTCCAGTTAAATCCCCAAAGATGGGTTTGCAGGGTTAACAGCGTACGATAAAAAAAACGAATGCGGTTTCTTTGAACAAGTTCTATTTCAAACCAGTTGAACATAGCTCCGAAAACACCATGTTCATTTATTAGCAGTTGAGTCTTCAGAATATCGTGTTCGTCAGTAATGAAATATCCATGACTTAAATAGCCACTCAGAAAATAAAAAATAAACACGGAAAGGAAAACAACAGAACAGACAAGTAACGTGGAATTAATCTTTAGCGTATTGTATTTATTATTGATATTCACAATAGTTAGAGAGCTATTCTTTTAAACAATTATTTCTTGGTACATCTGAAGGCCAAGTTGACCATGACAGGTGCCAATACTTTATTGAATCTATGAAAAAAATCGAGGACAGGATTAAATGCCTTTATAACAAATGGAAATAAATGTATTCCAAGTGAGTGGTCTATTTCAAAGCCTGTTTCTTTAAAGTGCCGGGTTATTTTTGACCGCGACAACCAGTTTTCAAGCCCCTGGTATTTCCTGAGATTAAATTTATTCGCCATGACCACAGACCAGTACCAAAAACGATTAGGTGTTGTAAGCACAAGTATGCCACCGGGCTTTAAAACGCGGTGCATTTCTGTTATTGCCTTTAGAGGATCGGGGACATGTTCTATAACTTCACTTGAAACAACTATATCAAATGTTCCTTCTTCAAAAGGCAGGTCCAGGATAGAACCAACAACACAATGGGAGTCACATTTTTCTTTTACTTTTTTTAATAAGTTTTCTCCAAGATCAAGTGAAACTACATTTGCTCCTCTTTTGGAAGCTGCTGCACTGAACCAACCAGTTCCGCATCCAGCATCCAGTAGCTTCTTGTCGGAAATATCATGATTTAAAAGTGTTTCAAAAACGACTTCAAGTCTCTTATTCAAATCATAAGGATTCATGTATAAATCAAAATCATCAGAAAAACGTTCTTCATAGAAGTACATTTTCTTCTCTTGTTTAGCGTCAGTCATTGTTAGCGTGTTTTTCAAGTTGAATGGCATAAACCCAGAAGCTTGCGTTATAAAATGAAACATTTTTGAATCCACAGGTCATGAAAATTTTACTTAAAGAAGACTTGGTATATAACCTAGTCTTGATTTTGTGAAATATCAAATGATACAATTGATAAACCAGTCCTACAAGGTTCTTTTTTGGAATTAAAACGACAATAACACCGTCTTTTTTTAGATGTGAATAGAAGTTTTTAAATACCGATTCAAGGTTGTTTATAAACTCAAGAGCTCCCGAACAAACAATCTTATCAAATGACCTGTTTAAATTAAAGTCTTCCAGGTCTTCTACGCTCCCTTTTATATCCAGGGATTCAAGAATCTTAATCATATTTTTCGAAAAGTCGATTCCATAGACATTACATCCCTTTTCTTTGAGGACTATGGAATCAAATCCAGCGCCACAACCAGCATCCAGTATTGATTCTCCGGGTTCTGGCATGAGAAGGCTGAATAGTAAGTTTCTTTCTTTGTCGCGTTCTCTGGATAACCACCCTTTTTCAAATATGTTGTTATAATTATTTGAAACCTCGTTATAATATTTTTTGACCCGTTCTTTATTGGCAGACATTCACATGCAAGTATTATTTAGAAAAAACTTTTTTAAGCTTTATGAGGAACTCGTACTCTGATAGCCTCTTAGGGTCTTTTATAAACCGATTGACAATGGCATTTGATGTAATAAAATGTTTGTCCAGTTCAGGGTTTCCAAGATGAACCATTATTTCTACAGACTTAAAACCGGAATCAAAACTTAACCTTTTTGCAAATTCAGGCATAAGAGCGCTGCTTAAAAGAATGCTGAAAAAATAAGAAGACCGTGGGGAGTTATTTCTGAAATCGAAGAATTTGAATAAGAGGTATTTAATGACCTTCAATGGGTTTAAGAGAGACAATGACCTGACCTGTATAAAAGTCTTTATATAACTTTCATTGTATGACCGAATTTGAGAAATTCCCTTTTCTCTGGCAATGTTTTTCACTATTTTATTAACGAAAGGAACAGCGTGGATATGTCGATGACTATCTATGTATTTTATCTCAATGTTTCTCTGTTCCAGCTTGCTGATTTGCGCACGCAACTCTGTTTTGATTTCCCTGGCATAAACTTCTTTATTCCCTACAAGTGTTCGTCTCATCAACCTTGCAAAACTTAAACACAGTTCGCCTTTGGAGTTTAATAAGTGAGATACGGACTCTGGAGGAGAAACGGGTTTACCGTATTCCAGGTTAAAGTGTAGTCCATAAGTTCCGTTTTTATGCACAGAGATGACATTTGAAACAGCAGCCTCAAAACAATCTCCATTGGCAATGATGCTAGCATTAGTTATTAGTTCTTCTTCCAGAGCCCTGGAAATGCTCCAGTTAATACCCGGGGACATTCCGAGGTCATCTGCAGTAATAATATATTTTGTTGTTGAGTTCTCAATCATGCCGGGCATGGGCTGTATCATTAAAGCCTTTTGTGCTTTCTACTATATACGACGGACGACTTTTTACTTCTGTAAATATATGTCCAATATAAATACCTAGAATCCCAATCAGTATAAATTGAACAGAACTAAGCAGAAGTAAGAAAAAGACGAGTGAAGTCCAGCCAGGAACCAGGCTGTTCGATACTAATCCATAGATTATCGAAATAAACAGGTACAAGAAACTAATTGTAAAAAAAATTACCCCAATATATAGGCCTAGTTTTATTGGAACCAATGAAAAATATGATAAGCCGTTATTTGCCAGAGAGAACATCTTCCTGAGTGTAAACTTTGATTCACCTTTCTGGCGCAACTGGGCCTTGTAATCAACATAACACTGTTTAAATCCAAGCCAGGATACAAGCCCCCTGAGGAAAATGTTTCTTTCTTCAATATCTTCATTTATAACCCGGGCAACAGAAGAAGAAATCAACCTGAAGTCAGCAGCAGATTTTTGAAGGCTTGACTCAGACATCATATTAAAGACGCTATAAAACATCTTGGAACTAAGTTTTTTTAACCATCCTATAGATTCCTGGTCCTGTCTTACTGTATTAACAATATCATAACCCTCTTCCCACTTATTAATAAGTTCAGGTATAAGCGCAGGAGGGTGCTGAAGATCCGTGTCCATTGTAATAATAGCATCAGAAGAACTATTTTTTATTCCACACATTAAAGCGGCCTGATGTCCAAAATTTCTTGAAAAAGAAAACAGTCGAACACGTTCATCTTTTTTAGAGAGTTCTTCTAAGATTTCCTTGGAATTGTCAGTGCTCCCGTCATTAACAAACAGCAATAAGAAATTATATTTATTTAGGGTACCAATGACAGAAATCAATTCATTGTAGAAAGTCATGATTCCTTCGCCCTCATTAAATACAGGAAGGATAATATTTATATTTTTCTTTACATCGGAACCCATCATGGAATGATATACAAGGCATGTACTGCAAAAAATCGACCAAAACCTAGGATTAATTAAAAAACAGGGTCAATTTTTAATAAAATCAGCACATAAGAGAAATTCGGGTATGTAAGCCCTGAAGGTACTTCCGTCCAGCATACGTTTCATAGTGTAATATCCAGCCATCTTTCCGATAGGTGTGCTCAGGGGAACCCAGGACGAATACCTGTGATATTCTTCGGGCTTGATGATGGGTTGCTGACCGATAACACCAGGCCCTTCAACTTCCTTGACATCTTTATTGGCATCCTTGATGATCCAGTACCGACGAAGAAGCTGAACGTCAAATGAACTATTGTTTTCAATTTCTACAACATATGAAAAGGCAAAATATTGATTGAGAGGACGCGAAGATCCTTCTTCATAATAAGACTTGATTCTTATTGTAATGCCGTCTGTTGTTTTGGTTTGCATTGTCATTTTACTGAAAGCTGTTTCAGGACTTTCTCTTCAATTATATTTTCTGCATTTTCAAGAGTCTCTTCTAATTTGTCATTTAATAACACCATATCAAAAGAATGTTCAAATAATAATTCGGTTTTTATTCTTTTAACCCTGTCTTCCAGGCTCTGGGGAGACTCTGATTTACGATTAATCAAACGATTGACAAGTGTCCTGAAGCTTGGTGGTTTCACATATATTATCAACACCCTTTCATCATAAGCCATTTTGAGGTTTTGTGCGCCATTGATCTCAATATCAAATATGACCTTTTTCCCTTCATTGTTTATTCTCTCTACTTCTGACTTCAGTGTGCCATAATACTTGTCTTCATACACTTCTTCCCATTCAATAAAATCACCAGCCTCTATTCTAGACTTAAATTCTTCATTGCTTAAGAAATAGTAATCTTTCCCATGTGTTTCATTTTCTCTCCTGGCACGGGTTGTTGCAGAAATTGAAAAAGAAAAAATATCACTGTATTTTTCAAGAAGATGTCTGACAATCGTTGTTTTGCCAGCTCCTGATGGCGCTGTAAAGGCAATCATATCGAATGTTGATCTTACCTCTTTCATCAAAGAATATTTAGTACCTGTTCTTTTATTTTTTCTAATTGATCTTTCATGTTAACCACAATTTGTTGAATTTCAGAATGCTGGGCTTTGGCGCCAAGGGTGTTGATTTCTCTACCTATTTCCTGGCTGATGAAAGATAATTTTTTTCCTTTTTCAATCTTTTCTTTTTGAACTGCCTCGGTGAAGTGTTTGCAATGTTGCTCAAGTCTGACCTTTTCTTCGTTGATATCAAGTTTTTCAAGATAGTACATAACCTCTTGTTCATAACGATTTTCATCAACCTTATCTTTTCCCAGGTACAATTCGAGATTTCTGTTGATGCGCTCTTTAAGGTTTATAATCCTTGAGGACTCATGAGGTTCTATTGATTTTAAAAGGGACATGATGTTTGAAACACGGTTCAGGACATCATTTTCAAGTGAAACACCTTCATTTTTACGAAAAGTCATAAGACCCTCTAGCGCCTCGTTTGTCATTGATTTCACCACGGACCACTCTTCAGTATTGAGTCCTTCGTCATTGAGCTGAATAATATTTGGCAATCTAATAATTGATTGAAGCATATCTCCATACTCCAGGCCCTGGCTGTCAGCGAATTCTTTCAGACGCGATGAATAACTTTCCATAAGCTTGATATTGAGGGAGTCATCATTTTCAGCTTCAGTTGATTCGATATTCAGATTTACGTCAAATTTTCCTCTGACTGCATTTTCATGAATCATTCTTCTCAATTCAATTTCTTTATCCTTAAGACTGGTATTTGATTTAAACCGAATGTCGCTCATTTTACCATTCAGAGATTTAATTTCTATTTTAAATCTCTTATTGTGAAGTTCACGAGAAGCTTCACCATAACCAGTCATCGATAAAACCATTGTATAGTATTGTATTGAGAATCTTAAAATCCGCACAAATCTAGGCATTCTAGGCTAAATTGCCGAACACATATCTATGTCCTTGAAATTGAGAGATTTATGTTGATTTAATATTTATTAGCAAGTTCTGAGAAAAAAGACACGGAATTGTTTCCTTAAATGATAAATTTTCCGAAATTTGCCATCCATTTGTAAATGGGGGAGTATAATCTCTTATTAATCAACAAATTACGACAAGATGAGAAAAGCTGATTTGGTAGCGACAATCGCAGATAAAACAGGCGTTCCAAAAGTTGATGTACTGGTAACTCTTGAAGAGTTTTTTACGGAAGTAAAAGATTCTCTGGCTGATGGCGAAAATGTGTTCATTAGAGGATTTGGTTCATTTGTGATCAAGAAAAGAGCAAAGAAAATTGGCCGTCATATCAAGAAAAACGTGGCAATTGAAATTCCTGAACATTATATTCCGTCATTCAAACCGGCAAAGGTATTTGTTGAGCAGGTAAAAGAAAATGTAAGCGCTTTACCTAACGAAGATTAACAACTCTGGCATGAATAGACAACAAACGTTGACTATAACTGTATTCATGTTGATATTTGTTATTCTTTTCTTTGGGTTTGACACAAAGAATAATAAACAAAAGGCTCTGGAAAAGTCCAGGGCGCAGAACCTTGAACTGATTAGTATAGAAAGATTAAAGAACGAAGCAGTACTGAACATACCAAGGGGAATAGCAGTAAAGCTGGGACAATTAGAGGAAGAAACATCTTTGATAAGTGTAGATACAGAACTGGTGGATATCTATAAGGAGATTTCAAATATTTGGAATAATCAGGGTCATCCGCTTATTTCTGCACATTATGCAGAACGGAGTGCACAAATAATCAATGATGAAGCTTCTTGGACAAAAGCCGGTATTACTTTTTTTCTTGCTGCACAAAGACAGGAAGAAGAAAAAGAAAGAAAATATTCGGCAAAGAGGGGAAGGGCAGCATTGGAAAACGCGGTCTCTTTAAATCCCTTAAGTCCTGACAGCAAAATCAACCTGGCCATGAGCTATGTTGATGTACCTTCAGAAACTGAACCGATGAAAGGGATTTTGATGTTACTGGACATAAACAGGGAATATCCGGAAAACACAAAAGTTCTTTTACAACTTGCAAAACTTGCCCTGAGAACGAACCAGGTTTCTAAAGCGGAACAAAGATTATTGAACGCTTTAGAAATAAACCCTGAACTTATCGAGGCACATTGTTTGTTATATGAGATATACAGGGAAGCAAATAGGAATAAAGAGGCGGAGGAACGAAGAATATTATGTGAAATACAATAAATTTTAATATATGCCGTGCGGTAAAAAAAGAAAAAGACACAAAATCGCTACTCACAAAAGAAAGAAGCGACTTAGAAAAAACAGACATAAGAAAAAGAACAGATAATTATTTTACAGGCTTCTGTTGTTTCTTCTAATCTGATTTCTATTACTATTTAATGCAGGTGTACATCCCACACCAAGTGTGATCAGGGAACATCAGAGCCTAAAAAAAATATAGGCTTTGGAAAAGGAGTTATTAGTAAAATCAACTCCCACCAATGTAGAAATAGCCTTATTAGAAGACAGGAAATTAGTAGAACTACATACTCAGAAAAGTAATGTTCAGTTTTCTGTCGGAGACATCTTCTTAGGTTATATAAAGATGTTGAGACCAAGTCTCAATGCTGCATTTTTAGATGTGGGAACTAGAAAAGATGCATTTTTGCATTATACAGACCTTGGTCCACAGATCAATTCTGTTCAGAAATATACAAGGCATACTTTAAGCAAACAGCGCAACGGGCATCTTCTGGATGATTTTGTTCTTGAGCCAGACAACCAGAAGAACGGCAAAATTGAGCGGGTTTTCAAAAAAAACCAACCAGTACTTGTCCAGATTCTCAAAGAACCGATTTCTACAAAAGGACCAAGACTGACTTGCGAAATTACCCTGGCCGGTCGCTTTATGGTGATCACACCATTCAGAAATAATGTTTCGGTTTCAAAGAAAATAGTAGATCCGGAAGAAAGAAAAAGGCTTAAAGTCCTCATTGAAAGCATCAAACCGCGAAATTTTGGTTTTATTATCCGCACTGCTGCAGAGGGTAAGAAGGTAGCTGATCTTCATGATGAGATAACGAACCTGACCAACAAATGGAAAACAATTAACAGTGAATTGCTCAATTCCAAAAAACCTGGACGTATATTAAGCGAAGTAGATAAGACACAGGGTTTACTTAGAGACCTGCTGAACGATTCATTCAATAAGATCACAATAAACGATAAGGACCTTTTTGAGAGTACCAGGAATTACCTTAAAAATGTGGCACCTGAACAGGCTAAGATTGTCAATCAGTATAAAGGAAAAAGATCAATTTTTGATCATTTCGGGGTGAAAAAACAAATCAAGAGTTCTTTTTCGAAGACACCTACCATGGCTAGTGGGGCATACCTGGTTATAGAACACACAGAGGCGATGCATGTGGTTGATGTGAACAGCGGCCCAAAAACTCAGAACCGCGACCAGGAATCAGCTGCATTGCAGGTAAATGTTGAAGCGGCAAATGAGGTGGCAAGACAATTGAGGTTGAGAGACCTGGGAGGTCTGATTATCATTGACTTTATAGACATGCGTAACAAGGAAAACAAAAACATCCTTTACCAGAAAATGAAAGAGTCAATGAAAGGTGACCGTGCGCAACACACCATCCTGCCTCTAAGCAAGTTCGGGTTAATGCAAATTACAAGGCAAAGAGTAAAGCCCGAACTAAAGATAAATACACAAGAAGTATGTGCGGCTTGCAACGGTACGGGGAAAATGGAATCTGTAGAACTGTTACCCGATGAGATTGAAAGGAATCTAAAATTTATCATTGAACAGGATCCTAAAATGGATATATCACTGCATATTCACCCATTTGTATTTACACATTATAAAAAGGGGTTTATCAACCACCAAAAGAAATGGTTCATCAAATACAAGAAATGGATCAAGCTTGTTTCCGAGGATGATTTTCATGTCAATCAGTATAAATTCTTCAACAAGTTTAATGACGAGATCCGGCTTACCGAATCCCGATAATGCTAAACTTATTACCTAAGGGGAAATTAAAAATCATCATAGCCCCACTTAACTGGGGATTGGGTCATGCTTCCCGATGCTTAGCAATTACTGAAAAACTACTTGAAGGCGGGCATGAAATAATTTTCGCATCAGACGGCGATGCACTGGAACTTCTTTCAAGAAATCACCCAGACAAGAACTTCTATGAGTTACCGGGTTATGGTCTGAAATACAGAAACAGTAATGAATTGTTCAGCCTTTTAGATAATTTACCTGGCATACTTAAAGCCGTTATACAAGAAAAAGGCCATGCCGAAAAACTGAGCGCTAAACTAAAACCTGATGTGATTATTTCTGATTCCAGATTTGGATTCAGGAGCAAATCTTGTTTGTCCGTTATTGTATCTCATCAGCTTAACCTTCAGACTAAATATTCCTTCACCCGTTGGGCAGGTAATATTGTTAACAAATTCTGGATCAGAAAATTTGATCAATGCTGGGTTCCTGATTTTGATGATAGTCCTTTGTCGGGTAAGTTGAGCTATGGTCATCCATTTATTCATGTCCATTATATAGGTCCATTGAGTAATTTCAAAAGAAATGAAAATTCGAAGAACACTATTGACTTATTGATCTCACTTTCCGGACCTG
This sequence comes from Bacteroidia bacterium, assembly GCA_018680275.1. GTDB lineage: Bacteria > Bacteroidota > Bacteroidia > Chitinophagales > Saprospiraceae > RFSX01. The sequence continues at coordinate 2,776 of JAHHJO010000009.1, read as the reverse complement.
AACCTGCCAGATCCATATTTGAAGAACGATTGATTCATTATTTCAGACATTTCGAAGGGCGGGTGGTTCTTGTTCGAGGGAGCAGTAGAAAAACAAAAACTAACATGCCACAGCACTGGGAGGTGTTTGATTTAATTGACAGGAAAGAGATGAACAAGATTGTTTGTCAAGCTAAAAAAATAATCAGTAGGTCAGGTTACAGTTCAATCATGGACTTTTTCACAGTTGGGAAAAGTGCTCAGATCGTTCCTACCGAAGGACAGGCCGAACAGGAATACCTGGCACGTACGCTGAACGGCAAATATGGCTTTTCCTGTAAGCTTGAGTCAGATTTCAAATAATTGGATTTGTTGTCTGTCCGGGATTTTATAATTTACACCGGATGACCAAATCAGAAAACAAAGAATTTTTAAGGGCAATATTTCCAATTCTTGTCTTTTTCCTATTATTGGTTTATGGTTTGTTCATACATCCTTTGGTATTTGGAGAGGATAGGTTACCTGTTGAAGTACTAATTCTTATTGCACTGAGCGTGAATGCAGTATTTCTTATAAGGCTCGGATACGGATGGGACAAAATACAAGAACATATCATTAAAAAAGTTGGTGAATCTGTACCAGTTTTATTGATCCTTTTTTCAGTAGGGGTATTGATTGGAAGCTGGATTGTCAGTGGTACTATTCCTATGCTTATCTATTATGGAATATCAATGATTGATCCTGACTGGGTTTACATATTTGCCTTTATTGTATGCATCATTTTTTCATTATTGACCGGAACCTCATGGGGATCTGCAGGAACAATTGGGATTGTAATGATGGGGATCGCACAGATTTATGATGCAGATCTTTTTATAACTGCAGGTGCCATTGTTGGAGGGTCATTCTTTGGGGACAAAATGTCACCACTTAGTGATACAACAAATATTGCCTCTCTTGCCGCAGATGTAAAATTATTTGATCATATACGATCAATGATGTACACGACAGGTCCAGCGGCACTCATCGCTGCTGCGATATATATATTTCTTTCCCCTGCAATTCAGGCAAATGCAACCGCAGGACAAATTGAAATGACAAGGATAAACGAAACCCTTCAGGGAATCAGAAGCATATTCAACTTCAATGTGATGCTACTGTTTCCGCTGGCTTTTGTCGTTTGGGGAGCAGTTACTAAAAAGCCAATAGTACTGGTACTTTTATTTTCAGCATGGTTTGCAATGGTCCTGGCATTCGTTTTCCAGGATTTCAAGTTTACAGACATCTTCAATAGTTTTAATAAAGGATTTTCTGTGGAAATGGCCAACAGTGATACCGGGTCAGAAGTTCTGAATATATTAAACAGGGGGGGCTTATATAACTTGATTGAAGGAATAGTCATTACGATTTTGATTTTTGCATTTATCGGAACCCTGGATGTAATAAATGCTATTGATACAGTCATAAAAAGAATGATGCGCAAATTGGATTCCCCTAAGAAAACAATCTCTGCAGCATTAACTGTTACGGCACTTACCAATCTGACAACTTCTAATCAGTATGCTACAAGCTTTATCATCGGTGAAGCATTCAAAAAAAAGTTTAATAAGATGAAAATTCCAAGGAAAGTTCTGAGCAGAACGATAGAGGATGCGGGGACGATGCTTGAAAACCTTGCACCCTGGACACCGTCAGGAATTTTTATGGCCAGCACATTAGGAGTCAGTGCAATTCAATATGGACCTTATCAATTTCTATCTTTAATAAATATATTAATCGCTTATTTCTTTGCTTTTACTGGAATAGCCTGTTTTTATAGACCTAATGAAAAAAATGAATAAAAAATCAAACCCCGAAACTATTCTTTGTCACGATACAGAGAAAGACCAATATGGAGCAGTTGTTCCTCCTATTTATCAAAACTCTCTTTTTACTTTCGAAAACTGGGAATCAATCGACAAGGCTTTTGACAATAAGGCAGGAGCATTTTTATATTCCAGGCTACTGAACCCGACAGTCAAAATCGCTGAAGAAAAAATAGCTGCTATATGTAATGGTGAAAAAGCGAAACTTTGTGCTTCTGGAATTGCTGCAGTTACTTCCGCAATCCTCCACTGTGTTAATGCAGGCGACCATATTGTAACTATTCATAACGTTTATGGACCGACCAATAATTTCATCAACCACTACCTCAAAAGAAAATTTAATATTAGTGCAACATTCGTAGACGGCACTGATCCTGAGAATTTCAGGAATGCAATTCGTGATAATACAAAACTCATTTACCTTGAAAGTCCGGCATCAATTACCTTCGAGTTACAGGACCTGGAAGCTGTTACAAAAATAGCAAGAGAACATAATATTAAAACAGTAATTGATAACACCTGGGCGTCACCAATATATCAGAAACCTCTTGACCTGGGTGTTGATCTGGAGGTGCATTCGGTCTCAAAATATTTATGTGGACATAGCGATGTCATTGCTGGTGTTATCATTGGTAAACAGAAAGATATAGACCAGATTATCATGGGAGAACATGAATTGCTGGGAGCAAAGATGGCGCCCTTTGAAGGGTGGCTAATACTAAGAAGTTTGCGAACATTACAAGTGAGGATGGATGCTCACATGAAGAAAGCCATGGCCATTGCAGCATTCCTTGAAACAAAAAAAGAAGTAGTTAAAGTAAATTACCCCGGGTTAAAATCATTTAGCCAATATGAGCTTGGAAAGAAACAGATGAGTGGATTCAGCAGTTTGATGAGCTTTCAGCTCAGGACCAAGGATATTGATAAAATTAA
>JAHHJO010000470.1:0-3387 GCA_018680275.1 Bacteroidia bacterium | reverse complement strand
CCTAGAATGTGGTGTAGGTTCATCTCCAAAAGAAATATATGATTACTTCACACAAAAGTACAGGGATGATAATCCGTGTGATGATGGATCCGGAAGATGTGATCCTGATAGTTACCATTTTGATCCTTCATTTGTTGAAGATTATGAAAAAGATGTGCATGACTACGGATTGAGGTATTCTTATCCTTCAATCCATGGACTGCCATTGATCAATCATGTGTGTAATACAGCAACAGCCTATACGGACGTTGTTATCCCGATTTGCAGCTCTGAGCCGGCATGTTCTGATAACGCCAAGGTTGTCCGTGAATGGAAAGTATATGATTGGTGTAGTACCATCATTGAACCTATCGTGTTTACACAGGTAATCAAAGCTTCAGATAATACACCTCCGAATCTATATGTGAAGGACTTCGAGGTTTCCGTGAATCCATGGGGATGCAAGGGTGTTGTCTATTTTCCGGATCCTGTTCATATGACAGATGATTGTTCATCTTATGTAAGGTATGAAGTCACGCCAGCCTATGAAGGCAGCGGAATTAAAGTATTGTATGATCCGGCAAAAGGTTGGTATGCGCCAGACTTACCGGTAGGTACATATCAATTCTATTATCATGCTTATGATTGCTGTGATAATGTGACATCTGCTGGCGTATATGTAAAAGTAGTTGATGGAACACCTCCTGTAGCAATTACCAAACTGGATATTGTCGTTTCGCTGATTCCGAATTACGGGACGGATTCTATTTCCGGACTGACAAAAATCTTTGCCGAAAGTGTGGACAATGGTTCATTTGATGGATGCGGACCTGTTAAACTTGAAATCAGGAGAGATTCTGATTATTGCGGTTATCTTGGAAATTCCACTTATAACAATGATGGTCATGCCAACGATTATGAATTTGATCCTGATAACGGTCGTTTCGTAACTTTTTGCTGCGAAGATCTAAATGCGTATGGTATTGACGTTGATGGTGATGGAATCAGTGATTATGCCCAGATCAAAGTATGGTTAAGGGTATGGGACGATGGTGATGGTGATGGTTACTTCGGTACGAAAGGAGATAACTACAGTGAAGTCTGGTCCTATATAAGACTTGAAGATAAATCCAGACCTTCAATTTTCTGCCCAACGGATATCACAATCAATTGTGATGAAGACGAGCATAATCTGAATAAAGTAGGGCAGGCTACAGCTTATGGTTCCTGCGGACCTGTTGCTGTTTCTTATGCCGATGTTGCCAATGATATGTCCAGTTGTAATATAGGTATCATCACAAGAAAGTGGTATGTAGATGGATATCCGGATGAATATTGTTACCAGTATATTACCAAAAGGGGTGATCATTACGGTGCACCAATAATAACTTTCCCGGAAGACAGAATCGCCAATTGTACAGATGCATTTACCGATGTACCTACATGGGTAGCAGGTTCATGTGACCTTTTGGCATATAGCGTAACAAGGGATACTTTTTACTTTGAAGAAGGCGCTTGTTTCAAGATTATAAATTACTGGACAGTAATAGATTGGTGTGTTTATGATCCTGCAAATGTGCATTCTTCAGGTATCTGGAATGACATCCAGGTCGTGAAGATCATAGATGACCAGGCACCTGTTATCGAAGCATGTCATGATGTGGTTTTTACTGCAGATGATAAAAATGACCTGGACTCTGACAATATTGTTTGTGAGAACAATTCAATTGTGCTCACCAATATAGCAACCGACAATGGAGATTGTGCCAGTAACTGGATAAAATGGACTGTCCATGTAGACCTGAATGGCGACTGGACCAATGATTATACATTTTCCAGTTCTGCACCTGCCGGAAGTCCGTATTACATAAGTAATACTTCCTCCGGAGAAGTTGTAAGAATAACGTTGCCTGAAGGAGTTCTCGGAAGTATGGCCAATCACAGGGTAGTATGGAAAGCATCTGATGGATGCGGAAATATTTCTACCTGTACGACATACTTTATGGTTGTTGATAATATTCCCCCTACGCCCTACTGTGTTAATTTGAGTACTGCATTGATGGAAAATGGACAGGTTGAATTATGGGCCTGTGATTTTGACCTTGGTGCAACTGATAACTGTACTGATAATGATGATTTAAGATTTACTTTCAGCGATGTAGCACCAGCTTTTGACCCGACATATAATCCGGGTACAAAGTGTTCATCCAAGATCTTTACTTGCGACGACCTGATAAATGCGGGTGGAAACGTGATTACACTGGATGTATATGTCTGGGATGAAAAGGATAATTATGACTATTGTTCTGTATTCCTGACACTTGTAGATAACCAGGATTCGTGTGAAGATCAGGGTAGCCGTCCCAGTGCGCAGATTGGTGGAACAATCCATACGGAAGATGGTGATTTCGTTGAACAGGTTGAGGTAAGACTGGAGAGTGACCAGCCTGAATATCCTAAACATATCATGACTGATCCTTCAGGCCATTTTATGTTTGAGAAAAATGACATGCATGAAGACTATGCTTTGACGGCTGATAAAAATGATGATCATCTGAATGGCGTATCAACACTAGACCTGGTATTGATCCAGAGGCATATTCTTGGTATGGAGAAATTGAACAGCCCATACAAGCTTATTGCCGCTGATGTCAATAATGATGAAGGTATCAGTGCAATCGACCTTATCGAACTCAGAAAACTGATCCTCGGTATCTATACAGAATTGCCAAATAATAAAAGTTGGCGATTGGTTAAGGAATCATCTATAGTGAATCCGGACCAACCGTGGAATTACAGTGAATTGAGATCAATTCCGGATCTTGACAATAATATGATGCAGGAGAATTTCATTGGTGTGAAAATCGGTGATGTAAATTCAAGTGCTCAGTCAAATTTCAGATCCAATGGTATTGCTTCAAGAAATTCACAACAATTAGAATTGTCATTTGATGATCAGCAATATGAGGCTGGAGAAATATTTGAAACCGTCATACATATTGATGAATTGAAAGATGTTTCAGGAATTCAGTTTACTCTAAAATCAAGTGGTCTTAAACTCTTGAATATCTCGGGTTTATCCACTGATGTTTCTGAAGAAAACTATGCTGTAATAAATTCTGAATTGACGACCCTGTCCTGGAATGCTGATGCAGTAGCCCTTGACAATGAATTTATTAAAATGCAATTTCTCGCAACTGAATCTGGTATCCTAAGTGAAAACATAACTATTAATTCTGAAATCACCTCGGCTGAAGCCTACATAGGGGGAGATTATCAGATAATCCCCTTAATGTTAACCGGCCGCAATAATTCTGAACAAGAATTCATATTATACCAGAATAACCCGAATCCATTTAATGGATTAACGACTATTGAATTTAATTTACCAACAGACCAGGAAGGTGC
>JAHHJO010000294.1:0-2210 GCA_018680275.1 Bacteroidia bacterium | reverse complement strand
CTTGTTCAAGGACATAATTATTATGTGCTCATTGAAAGTCTCGGCAGTAAGCAGGAAAAGGACAGGGAAGCCCTGGAAGAATTGCTTGCTGATGCCCTCCAGTCTGGCATGATTGAAGATGCTGTTCTGGCCCATACCGAATCTGATCTTCAATGGTTCTGGCAGATAAGGGAAGATGTTCATGTACTGGCGTCGCAATGCCAGAACGACCAACACTTTGACATTAGCCTACCGACACCAGATATTGGACGTGTGCTTGAGGATATTATAATTGCATTATATGCCCTTCCAGAAGTACACCTGGTTACGACATTTGGTCATGTGGCTGATGGCAATATCCATTTGATCGTTGGCAAAACCATACAATCAGAGGAAATCATCAATCGCATAAATGATATTATCTATACTCCGCTTAAAGCCCTTGGAGGATCGGTGTCTGCAGAGCACGGCATTGGGCTGCACAAAAAAAAATATCTGCATCTCTGCAGGACACCTGAAGAAATCGGGCTGATGAAATTATTGAAAAGATCACTTGACCCGAAAAATATTTTAAATCCCGGAAAGGTCTTGTAAGCCTATTCTTCCATTCCAGGTCTGAGAGGATGTAAAAGGTTATGATGATCCCATTCCAGTATCCTGTAAAAATCATATGTTTCAGGAATATTGATCCACTTCCTTGCTTTTTCATAATCCTGTATCGTGACAACATGCATATCACTGAGCACCATTTGTGAAAACTCATTGTCAATATCCACTAATCTTGGAGGGATTTTGCCATTTTCATCTTCGATGTCATTCAGATATAAAGGGATGACTTCAGCTGCTCTCGTCGTGGTGACAATACAACCACTCTTCCTTCATCAAATAACTTTTTCACACCCATTCCAAGTATAGTACAAAGATTCAGGTCAAAGGCTACGGGTCTGTGACAACGCAATTCGTATCCCAATTCAACCGGGCGACTTTTTATTTTAACACTCAATTGCTTAAGTTTCCTTTGGACAAGGACGTTTAAAATATGTGCCTTACTTACATTACCCAATTCCGGGTGGCCGTGTGCATCATAAGTAAAAGAGATTCCACAGTTCTTGATCTCTTCATCATCAAGGACATGGAATATGCCTTCGCTGACAATCGCAACGCCATGTTCAATACCTTCGATCTTGCGTTTGATGATCGATGAAATAATCAGATTAATAATTTTATCCAGGGTGATCTTGGTTTTATTGAACATCTCCGGGATAATGATAATCGGGAAATGACAGCTTGCACCAATTTCAAAAGCCAGGTGTCCAGCCGATCTGCCCATGGATGCAATGACAAACCAGTTGCCTGATGTCCTGGCATCTTCATAGACGATATTGCCAATTTCAACACCGGCGTCTTTGGCAGAGTTAAATCCGAAAGTGGGCATTCTGTCCGGTAATGGTATATCATTGTCTATTGTCTTGGGGACATGTATATTTTGTATTTTAAAATTGCTTTTCTGAAGATGTTTCATCAGACGGTTGGCTGTAGAGGCTGTATCATCTCCACCAATGGTTACCAGCAGTTTAACATTATTTTCCTCAAAAAAATCTGATGTAAATTCTTTATCCTGTGGTTTGTAGCGGCTCATTCTAAGGGTAGAACCACCTCTTGGAAAGATTCTGTCAGCATAATGGAAATCGATATCAACCGTTTCAGCCATGCCATTAAACAGGTTTTTATAACCATCATGGATGCCGATCACCCGGTAACCATCCTTGAGAAAAACCTTTGAAATCGTACTGATTACAGTATTCACACCAGGAGCTGGTCCTCCTGCACATAATATAGCAATCGAGATTTGTTTGCTGGTTTCCATATTCTTCATAGTTATTTGAACGTCGAAGCTATTAAATTATTCACGAACCTATGAAAGCATTTTGTAAAAATCTCCTGTAATAAAATTGGCTTTCTGTCGTGAAGGGGGCTGGTAAATTGCATATGATAAATATTTATTTCACTAACTTGTTGCTCATTATTTTTCTGATGTACAGGAAACTTTTAGCTGGTTTATTAATCTGTTTTTATTCATTAAACACCTACGGGCAAACCAATGGTCTGAACCCGGAAGTATCCCCTTTGCATGATAAAGAAGTCTTTGTTTTACCAGCCATGGATCATCAAAAACTTGTTGATCGCTATGATAAAAACCCCAAATCCGGTCCCGTTCGTTTTGCAGAACC
>JAHHJO010000046.1:0-14923 GCA_018680275.1 Bacteroidia bacterium | reverse complement strand
AAATAGAGGTAAATCAAACTATTAATATTGAATATAATCCTGAGAGAATATTCAATAAGCCTGCAAACCAATTGGCCTTTTTTGAAAAACAAAATCCTGCAGAATTAAACATTAATTACAGGCACATAGAAAATGCATTTGATGATTTTGAAGAAGAAATTCTTTTGCCACAAAAACAAACAGCCTTTGGACCTGCCCTGGCTGTGGCCGATGTAAATAATGATGGTCTGGATGACTTTTTTGCAGGAGGTGGCAAAGGGCAGTCTGGTTTACTTTACCTGCAGCAAGGCAATGGAAGTTTTGTACCTGCGGAATCCCAACCATGGGAAATCGATGCAATGAGTGAAGATGTTGATGCCGTTTTTATAGATCCCAACCAGGATGGGAATATGGACCTCTTGGTATTAAGTGGAGGAAGCGGCGACTTTGTAAATGAAAAACATTTTTTGATTGACAGGTTTTATGCCAACCTGGGTACAGGAAGGTTTGGTAAAATTGGAAACATCCTTCCAGATTTGCAATCAGCGTCATATAGTGTCATTGCAGAAAATATAGATAAAGACCCGGAAAATGAATTATTGGTGCTCGGTGCCGCAAAACCAGGTAATTATCCACTTTCGGAAAAGATCATCTTATATGATTATTTCGATAATAAATACAATGATGTTACTGAAGAATTGGCCGTCGCTTTATTGGAAGAAAAAGGCCTGACAAGAGATGCTGTATGGATTGATCTGAATAATGATAATGCAAAGGATCTCATTACTGTTGGTGAATGGCAAACGATCAATGTCTATATCAATAAAAATGGAAAACTTTACAAAAAAACTAGTGACTGGGGCATAGAGGATAAAGAAGGATGGTGGAGATCAATTGATAAATCAGATCTTGACAATGATGGTGATCTTGATTTTGTAGTGGGTAATGTGGGAATCAATTTTAAACAAAAAGCTAAAAAAGATTATCCATTATACCTAAACTCTAGTGACTTTAATGAAAATGGTACACTGGATATCGTTTTGGCAAAGAATAACAATAATAAAATAATTCCTGCACGTGGTCGACAAAGCTCTTCAGAACAAATGCCTTTTACAAAAGACAAATTTGAAACCTACAATGCTTTTGCTTCATCAAGTGTCAATGATATTCTTGGAGATGATAAAATTGATTCAGGAGTAAAGCTGAAAGCCATCGATTTTCATTCCTACATTATCTGGAATGTAGGAGATCGTTTCGAATTCGAAGCGCTACCTGTTCTTGCACAAGCATTCCCGGTCAATGATATTGCTTTCACCGATATTAATTCTGATAATATAATGGATATGATATTGGTAGGGAATGACTATAATACAGAATATGAAACTCCCAGATTGGATGCTGGAAATGGGCTTGCTGTAATTAATAATGGCAAAGGGAATATGAAAAGTCTGACTATAAGGGAGTCCGGAATTTATTGCCCGGGAGATACTAAGAAAATCAAAATTCTTGATAAAGGAAACGAGAACCAGAAGTTTCTGATTGCTAACAATAACGCATCACTGGAAATTCTAAAGTAATTCAATAGTTGTTATGAAAATAATTCAAAAGTTAATTGTCTTTCTGGCCTTTGTAATTCTTATTATATCATGTAATAATCAGAATAGTAAAGATGGTCAAGAAGGTTTTATAAAAATACCATCTGAAAAAAGTGGCCTATTGTTCAACAATCTTCTTGACGAAGAAAACCTTAAGAGTCCATTCAATTATATCAATTTATATCTTGGAGGGGGCGTAGCAATTGGGGACATCAATAATGATGGCTTACAAGATGTGTACATGACAGGTAATCGCACCAGTTCAAAATTATTTTTGAATAAAGGCAATTTGCAATTTGAAGATATCACATCCTCATCAGGCACGGGAACAGTAGGATGGTCCAGTGCAGTTAGTATGGCAGATGTAAATAATGATGGTTGGTTAGACATCTATGTCTGCAGAACTTATATTGGTGAACAGGAAGATCGACGAAATCTCATGTTCATAAACAATAAAGACGGTAGCTTCACAGAAAAGGCAGAAATTCTCGGAATTGCAGATACAAACTACAGCGTTGCGGCTTCCTTTTTTGATTATGATGTTGATGGCGACCTGGATTTGATTGTTGGGAACCACCCGCGATATCGAGTGGTCTCACTCAACACACATTATGACTATTGGAAGAATCCCGTCAAGGAATTTTCCAATCGTTTATACCGAAATGATGGTGAAAGGTTTACAGAAGTCACAGAAGATGCAGGCATTCTGTCCTATGGTTTCACTCTTGCAGTTAGTACCAGTGATTTTACTTATGATGGTTATCCGGATATATTTATAACCGTAGATCATGATGAACCAGATTTTATTTTTAAAAATAATGGTGATGGAACATTCAGTAATATCCTCGAAACCGTCATAAACCAGAGCAGCCTGAGTTCAATGGGAATAGATGCCGGAGACTTAAATCATGATAGGTTTCCTGATCTTTTTGTAGCAGAAATGCTTAGTGAAGATCATTATCGTGAAAAGGTAAGTATGAGCATGCAAAGTGTGGATCGCTTCAGTTATTTGGTTGATACAATGGGCTACAAATATTATCAGATGCATAATTTCATGTACATGAACAACGGTGATGAAACTTTTAGTGATGTCAGTCAATTGGCTGGAGTAAGTAAATCTGACTGGACGTGGGCCAGTTTGTTTATGGATTTTGATAACGATGGCTGGCAGGATCTATATTGTACAAATGGGTTGTATCGTGACGTGTTTAACAAGGATAAAAGAAAAAAGCTTGATGAAACCATGATGTCATTACAGGGAGACATGGAAAAAATGAATAAGGCTGCTGAAGAGTATTCAAGAAACTCCACCCAAACTAAGATTAAAAACTATCTCTTCAAGAATACAGGTGAGCTTGAATTTGAAAAATACTCTGATCAAGCTGGTTTATCTCATGAGACTATATCAACTGGTGCTGCATACGGTGACCTGGATAATGATGGAGACCTGGATCTGATTATTAGTAATATAGGTGAAGAAAGTTTCTTGTATGAAAATATCAGTAAGCCTGACAATAACTTCCTGAGTATTGAATTAAAAGGAAGTTCAAAGATTAATCCTATTGGTACTAAAGTGCACGCCTACACAGGCGACGAGATTCAGAGCAGGGAACTTCTTACAACTAGAGGTTTTCAATCAAGTTGTCAACCAAGGATTCACTTTGGTCTTGGAGAATCAGAAAAAGTCGATAAGGTAGAAGTGATCTGGCCAGACAATAAGTTACAGGTTCTGAAAAATGTAAAAGCAAATAAAATCCTTTCTCTGGATTACAATGATGCTACTCAAATATATAATTACAATACTTCTTCTGAAAAGAACAAACTCTTATCTGTTAAAGCTGGGATCGACTATAATCTTGATTACATACAAAGTGAAAATGATTTTAATGATTATGAAGTTCAGGTATTGTTACCGCATAAACTTTCAGAATATGGTCCCTTTATTTCTGTTGCTGATGTTAATGCAGATGAACTAGATGATATTTTCATTGGCAGCCCACATGGTCAACCTTCAGTATTATATCTTCAAAATAGTGATGGCGAATTTAATAAATCAAACCAAGAGCTTTTTGAAAAACATAAAGATTTTGAAGATGGTCAAAGTCATTTTTTCGATGCAGATGGTGACGGAGATGTTGATCTTTTTGTCACAAGTACTGGCTATGAATTTCAGCGTGATTCAGAATTATATCAGTCAAGATTGTATATGAACAATGGAAAAGGTTCATTTCAATTCAGTAAAGAGTCTTTGCCCGAATTCAGACATAGTTCTTCTTGTGTCAAGTCAGCTGATTTTGACAATGATGGTGATCTGGATCTCTTTGTAGGTGGGCGTCTAAATCCACACAGTTATCCTTTGCCCGGCACAAGTGCTCTATTCATAAATGATGGTAATGGATTATTCAGCGATAAAATATCAGAAATTGCTCCTGGACTACGCGATTTGGGGATGATCAAAGATGCGCTCTGGACTGATATCAACAATGATGGTCTAAAAGACCTGATTGTGGTTGGAGAATGGACACCTGTCAGTATGTGGATAAATCAAAATGGATCTCTTGTTGAAAACAGTAAGCAATTCTTAAATAAAGAGGATTTTGGATGGTGGAACAGGATAGTAGAAGCTGACCTGGATAACAATGGATTGAATGATTATATCCTGGGGAATCTTGGATTTAACTACAAATATAAAGCCACAGAAGACAAACCGTTCATGGTGTATGCCAAGGATTTTGATATGAGTGGTTCAGATGATATTGTATTAGGCACCTACTATGGCGATGTTATTTACCCAGTTAGAGGCAAATCCTGTTCATCCGAACAAATACCTGACCTGAAAAAGGAATTTGACAGTTATGAAAAATTTGCTCTTGCTGATATTACACAGGTATATGGTGAAGGCCTTGATGATGCATTAAAATATGAAGTCAATCAATTTGCAAGCGTCATCCTCTACCAGGATGAACCAGGGGTTTTCAATATGAAAGAATTACCCAGGATGGCTCAGATCTCTCCAGTGAATGATATCATTGTCAAAGATCTGAATGATGATGGATTTCAAGACCTTATTCTGGGTGGAAATCTTTACCAGTCCGAGATAGAAACCGGAAGGGCAGATTCCGGTAATGGATTGGTTTTGATCAATAAAAAAGACAAACACTTCAAATCGTTGCAAGTGTATGAAAGCGGTTTGAACATCCGGGGGGATGTCAAATCCCTGAGTCCAATTAAAATAGCAGGAAAGGAAATGGTTTTGGTCGGAAATAATAAAGATGCTATCCAACTCATTGAAATATAATTAAATTATGAAACAATTATTTCTATTCTTTATACTTCTTGGTTTTATTCAATGCCAATTCGAATCCAGTTCAGGAAATAAAGGTGAAAGTCAAGTGCTTTTCACTAATATTGGTTCAGAATTTTCCGGAATTGATTTTAACAATGAGATCAGGGAAACCGAGGAAATAAATTATTATAAATATATCTACCTATATAACGGAGGTGGTGTCGGTATTGGAGATATCAATAATGATGGATTGGCAGATGTCTATTTCAGTTCAACAATGGGACATGATAAACTATATCTTAATAAAGGTGATTTTAATTTTGAGGATATAAGTGATTCTTCCGGTATCAATAATTACTCCGGCCATAAAACGGGAATATCAATGACAGACATTAATAATGATGGATGGCTGGATATTTATGTTTGCAGGTCCGGCTGGACCAAAGATGAGAATGACTTGTCGAATCTTTTATTTATAAATAACAAAGACAATACATTTTCTGAGTTAGCTGCCACTTATGGGCTGAATGATACAAGTTACTCTGTACAGTCTGTATTTTTTGATTTTGATAACGATGGTGATAATGATATGTATCTATCAAACCATCCCAGTCAATTCAGACAATTATTAACCGAAATGATTGGAAAAATCAATCAGCCTAATAAATTGGACTCAGACAAACTATATAGAAATGATGGCAATGGAAAATTTACAGATGTATCAACCCAGGCAGGAATACTGAACCACGGCTATGGACTTGGTCTTGCTGCGTATGACTTTAATAATGATGGATGGACTGATATTTATATTTCAAATGATTTTGCACCTCATGATTATTATTATGTCAACCAGGGAGACGGAACCTTCAAAGAGTCTATTAAGGAATTTTTTCCTCACTGTTCTTATTTCTCTATGGGTAATGATGTTGTCGATATCAATAATGACGGCAATCTTGATCTTTTTGTAGTCGAAATGTTATCAGAAGATAATGTAAGACAGAAAACCAATATGGCCCCAATGGACATGGATCGTTTTGCCTTTATGGTAGAAAACAATTTGCATTACCAATATATGAGGAATGTATTTCAGTTAAATAACGGCAATGGTCATTTTTCAGATATAGCATATTTTGCAGGTATAGATAAGACAGATTGGAGTTGGGGAACTCTTTTTGGAGATTATGATAACGACGGCGACAATGATCTGGTTGTAGTAAATGGATATCTGCGTGACACTCAAGATAAAGATTTCTCCAATAGAACAAATGAGCTGGCAAAGAAAACCAATAATCAACTTACATTTGATCAGGCTTATTCTCTTCTGAAAAGCACTCCTCTCAATAACTATGCATTCAGATACGACGGAGATTATAAATTTTCAAAAGTATCGGATGAATGGGGATTCAATTTTAGTGGATATTCCAATGGAGTAGCACACGGAGACCTGGATAATGACGGTGATCTTGATATTATTGTTAATAATATCAATGATCAAGCTTCGGTTTATAGAAATAATTCAAATAATTCAAATTATTTACAAATACGATTGAAAGGTCCAGACAAGGATCGGCTTGGGTTAAACTGCAGAATTAGCCTTTATTATAATTCTGGATCAGTTCAACACAAGGAAAATCAAATAAGCAGGGGTTTTCAGTCCTCTATTGATCCTAAAATACATTTTGGTCTTCCACAAGATGCAAGTATTGATAGTCTGATCGTCCAATGGCAAAATGGAACAAGAAAAAAATATGAGAACCTTACAACCGGTAGTTTAGTCAATATAGAATATTCAAAAGGATTGGATACAAAATGGAGTTTACTCGAAGTCAAAAAAATCTTTGTAGAATCTCATGATATTTTAAATCATAAACACACAGAAATTATATATGATGACTATGCAGTAGAGGTCCTCATTCCTCACAAACTATCACAGCTAGGACCCGGAATGACAAAGGGAGATGTAAATGGTGATGGACTGGATGATGTGTTTATTGGAGGGGCTCATCAGCAGGCTGGAATCTTGTGGATTCAAAAGCAAGATGGAACATTCAGAGAGAAAATGAATGAAGATTTTAATCGTGACAAAAAATATGAAGATGTTGATGCCTTGTTCGCTGATCTGAACCAGGACGGAGCCCTGGATTTATACGTTGTAAGTGGAAGCAACGAATTTTCTGATGAATCTTCAATGTACCTTGACAGGATTTATCTCAATGATGGAAGTGGAAACTTCAAAAGGGATCTCGATTTTATTCAAGGTATAAATACAAGTGGTGGTACTATTTCTTCCTGTGATTTTGACCAGGATGGAGATTTGGACCTTTTTGTGGGTGGTCGTCAGATAGCAGGTCAGTATCCATACCCTGCTGACAGCTATATCCTGAAAAATACAGGTAAGGGTTTTGAAAAAGATGAAGTCAATAATACTCTATTCAAAGACCTGGGAATGATCAACACATCTATTTGGACTGATTATGATGGCGACAAAGACATGGATCTCATTGTTGCCGGAGAGTGGACAGATATCCTTCTATTTATAAATGAAGAATCCAGATTTGTCAAAAGGAATCTATTAGATCGACCGATGGTTGGCTGGTGGAACTGTATTAAAGCGGCAGATCTGGATGGAGACGGTGATGAAGATTTAATTCTGGGAAATCTTGGAGATAATTATAAATACCAAGCGACTGACGAAAAACCATTTGAAGTTTATGCAGGAGATTTTGATGAAAATGGTCAAAATGATATTGTTGTTGGGTACTATTCAGATAAAACACTTTATCCGGTGAGAGGCTTACAGTGTTCATCTGAACAAATTCCTGATATCAAAAAGAAGTTTCCAACCTATGAAGCATTTGGTAAAGCAAATATATTTGATATTTACGGTGAAGCTCTTGAAGATGCATTGCATTATGAAGCCAATATTTTCAGCTCTGTAGTCCTGTGGAATGAAGGGGGTGGTCAATACAGTGTTGACAAACTGATGAATGAGTTTCAATTAGCCCCGGTTCAGGATATGATAATAGAAGATTTTACCAGTGACGGAAAGTTAGATGTTCTAATTGCAGGAAATTGGTATGTGTCTGAAATTGAAACACCAAGAGCTGATAATGGCACAGGATGGATTTTTGAAAATAAAGGAAACCGAAAGTTCAAACCTGTATATTATCCCAGAAGTGGATTCTTCGCCAGTAAAGATGTTCGAAAACTAGCTCTATTGCAAGGAAATAAAGGTAAAACAATTTTAGTCGCAAACAATAATGACGACACTCAGTCCTTTATAATTGATTAATCATCAATCAGCCAAATACTTTAATATCGTTATTTGAGGTCCTTTTAAGTTGGCAACAAAAAGTTTATCATCAAAATAATTTATATCTGTTGGACCATTGATTCCATTTCTGATGGTTTGTAGAATATTGCCATCCAGGGAATATATATATATTTCATTTTTTTTAGCATCTGAAACAAATATCTGATCATCACTGTATGCGATCCCTGATGGCCAGATGAATTCTTCAGACTCTCCAAAACTAGTTACAAAATTTCCTTTCTTATCATACTTTTGAATTCTCTTATTACCTGAATCAACAACATAAATGATGGAATCAATCATTGTAACATTTGAAGGTGTATTAAACTGACCTTGACTATTACCTTTCTCGCCGATCCTCAAATAATCATTTTTGGATTTTGTTAATATTACTTGATGATCAATTTGACTAACCAGTACATGATAGTCCATACTATATGCATCTGCTGCAACAGGCCTATCAAGTTGCACATTGTATCTCAATGGATAAAGATCTTCTCCTCTATATAAGAAAACAGTATCACTGGAAAATGAAGGTATTATTAAGCGACTTTTCCTAATATTGATATAAACAGGTTTTTCAACCAATATTTCCTGAAAAAAACTTCCATCAAGAGTATCAATCATTATTATCCTGTCAGACGAGGAATCAGATAATGCAACATATTGATTGAAATTAGAAATTCCTGTTGGTACAAGGTTTTTATCCAATTGAATCTTTTTAATAACATGCCAGGCTAATTTATTATTATCAGAGCATGAATTAAAAATACTCCCAACAATCAAAAAAATTACTACCAAACAAACCAAGGGATAATTCATATTAGATAACTGTCTTTTCATTTTTGACTGATTTAAGATAATATTAAGTAATACAAAAAGAATTCAGAATTTGATTCCAAAAGACAAACATAATTATATATATTTTCGTTTTGAATCATATACCCTATCTTTATATTATAATAAATCTTAATATGTTATGAATGGAAAGTATTTGAGCGGATTAATTACAGGATTACTAATAGCATCAATAATAAGTGTCACGTTTGTGGATGCCAAAGTACATGATGAAAGAGCGGTTGTAAGTTCGCTTCCCCAGATTATTGAGTCTGTCGACATGAATAAGGGATTTACATTTGGAGGTGAACAAATGCCAAACACTTTTGATGCACGTGAAAGACTGGACAGGGAATTGTCTGTCAATGCCTATTGGCATTCATCCACTTTATTAAATATCAAAGCCGCTAAAAGGTATTTTCCGGTCATGGAAAAGATCCTGGCGGAAAACGGTATTCCAGAAGACTTTAAATTCCTGGCTGTGGCTGAAAGTAATTTACGCAATGTAAGCTCCCCTGCTTCTGCCAAAGGATTCTGGCAATTCAGAAAACTGGCAGCCAGGGAATTCGGGCTTGAAGTCAACGATGAAGTAGATGAAAGATATCACCTTGAAAAAGCAACAAAAGCGGCATGCAAATATCTTAAACAATTGCATAAAAGATTTGGAAACTGGACAAATGCGGCTGCAGCCTATAACGTTGGTCCGACCAATTTTTCAAGAATTCTTAAATCCCAGGGTGAAGAGAGCTTTTATAATCTGAATCTCAATGATGAAACAAGCAGGTATGTTTTCAGGCTCATTGCAATCAAGGAAATTATGAGTCAGCCGGATAGATTTGGCTTTTACCTTGATGATTTCGAAAAATACGAGCCACTCGATGATTATTACGAAGTCACCGTCAAATCCAGTGTTGACAGTTGGAGTGAATTTGCCAAAAAGTATGGTATGAGCTACAGGATGCTTAAAATATATAATCCCTGGCTTAGAGATACCAAACTCACCGTAATTAAGAATACCTATCAAGTAAAGATACCTAAAAACAGCTAAAGTGTCAATATGGCAGCCATATTGCAAAGGCACTGCCATTTTGTCGTGTGTTTTTGCTGTTTTCTGCCATTAATTGATATTTATGGGCATTGGTACAGCTATTGATCAGGAGTATGTGTAATCAATTTTCAAATAAAAAAACTGAAACACATGAACTTGATAAAATTTAACAGACCGATTCACAGACCTGTATTGACGAATGTCCTGGATGATATTTTTAACCGGAGTTTTTCAGATATGCTGGGTGCTGATTTTACAGTGAACAGTCCTTCCGTAAATATTCTTGAGGGTGATGCATCATATAAAATAGAAATGGCTTTACCCGGGGTAAGCAAGGATGATGTCACAATTAATGTTGAGAAAGATCAGTTAATTATTTCTTCAGCAAATAAGGAAGTCAATGAAACCAAAGATGGAGCGCACAGGTATATGAAGAGGGAATTCAACTACAGCTCTTTCAGAAAATCATTCCATTTGCCAAAAACTGTGGATACAGACATGATTGACGCAAAATTTGACAATGGAGTACTTATCCTGACAATAGAAAAGAAAGAAGAAGCAAAGGAAAAGGAACCACGTACTATCGTGATCCAATAATATAATTGAGTTGGTTTATAGGAGGGGGAGTTGGCCATTCTGGTCAACTCCCCTTTATTATTCTTCTTATATATTAAATTTCACTGGTTATTCTCTTGATAAAACCAGCGCATCAGTATCAATTTCGCGCACCCAATTTTCAGTACTCAGATCCTTATAGATGATAGAAATCAACTGCTGAGGGTATTCCAGTCTCGTTTCCATAATATTCCTGACTCTTTCCTGTTTCTTCTTCAGAATTTCAGCCTGTTCTCTTTGTGCCAGCAATTCCTTATATGCTTTCTTATCGTAGGTTTCCAGGTATAAATCGTACTTGGTAGCTGGTATAACAAGGTTCAAATGACCAGAGTTCTTTGGAAAATAATTTGTCTTGTACTGTGGATTCAGGCTTTTAAGCATTTTAAAAGGAATTTCCAGTTCCTTACTGAGTTTACTGAAGTTATGTGAACGGCCATCGTTTATCGTGATGATATTTCTCATTTCTTCATTCACATTTTCAGGAATTAACTCGTGGGCATGGTAATACTGCATAAGGTACATCGCAGCGATGATCCTGGGTACATATTTCTGTGTTTCATTGGGGAGAAATCTTCTTATTTCCCAGAAATCCCTGCTATTACCTCTCCTGATTGCTTTCCTGACATTTCCGGGACCACAATTATAGGCTGCCATGGCAAGTGTCCAATCTTCGAATTCATCATAAAGATCAATAAGGTATTCAAGCGCTGCTTTTGTAGATTTT
The DNA here is from genome assembly GCA_018680275.1 of Bacteroidia bacterium. GTDB lineage: Bacteria > Bacteroidota > Bacteroidia > Chitinophagales > Saprospiraceae > RFSX01. Next base: position 3,526 of record JAHHJO010000046.1, on the reverse strand, counting down.
TGGGGATCTCTTCGTTCGTCTATATAATTATCAATCTTCAATCCTTTCATACGACCGGTAGCTTTGACGAATTGCCAAAGACCGGATGCACCAGCTTTGGAATAAGCAGTAGGATCAAGATTTGATTCCACTACCGCAATGTATTTCAATTCATCGGGGAGATTTCTCTTATCAATTTCCTCTTCAAACATAGGAAAAAAGAGGTCTACCCGACCCAGAATCCTTTCACCAGCGACCCGGTAGTTTACCGTGTACTCACGTATACGTCTTCCAACTTCAGGCGTGTAATTGATCTCGATGACGCTGGATAGGTTGTCCAGTCTGCTCTTGATCAACTGATCAGAAACATATGCCGCTTTAGCTTTATACCCACTTTCAGAAAGCGGATTAGCATGAGATTTAGCGTCAGTAAATCCACTGATAACTAAAAAAACAATCATTATCAGATTCCTGATAACAATCAATAATTTGTTCATAAGCCTACAATTTGCAATAATCTGTTTAAGGGCATTCATTTGCTCAAACAATGCTTCGTTTATTACATAAACTCCACAATATTATTCTTTTATACATTAAAATATTTAATAATGTATAAAATGGGACCGCAAATATATGTTTAGATTTACAATAATTCAACCCTTTATACATTATTATTTTTTTTAATGCGTATATGGTTGAAAATCAAAATCTATGCCAAAAACTTCTTCTAAATTTTGTTTTTAGTTGGTGAGTTTGTCTTGAAAAACGAAATAAAAAAACGCTAAGGGAAGCTGATTATTATGCAAGGAGACTGCAGATTTGATCTATACTGTATTTTTCCTGGTGACCGGAATCCATATTTTTAAGACTTAACATGCCGCTGGTCATTTCATCTGACCCGATTACTATAGTATACGGTACATGTAAATCATTGGCATATTTCATTTGTTTTTTCAGTTTGGCTGCAGTGGGATACAGGTCTGAAGGTATTCCTGCCTGTCTTAATTGAGCTAAACATCTATATGCATAAGTATGGGTTTCATGATCCAGGGCCAAAATCAATACTTTCAGGTTCTGTGCGAGTTCAGCAGGAAAAAGCTTCAGTTCCTCCATGACATCATAGATTCGGGCTGCACCAAACGATATCCCTACCCCTGACACACCTTTCATACCAAATACACCGGTGAGGTCATCATACCTTCCTCCACCACCTATACTGCCCATTTTAACATCATTCGAAATCACTTCAAGGATACAACCTGTATAATAATTCAATCCCCTGGCCAGGGAAACATCGAACTCTAACCTGTTTGCAACTTCTGTCTGATCAAGATACTTATGAAACTCCCTGAGTTCAGCAATACCCTTTATTCCAGTTGGGCTAGCTGCTAATGCTTCGCCCAATTGATCAAGATTTTCAATACTGATCAATTCAAGAATATTTGAAGCAGCTGCCTGCCCGATACCACGATCCATCATTTCCTTCAATACAGCTTCGGAACCGATCTTGTCCAGCTTGTCAATGCTGATCGTCATATCCATGAATTTATCAGCAATGCCCTGGGACTCGGCAATACCAAAAAGGACTTTCCGGTTATTGATCTTAATTGTCACATTCAGACCGAGCTTCCTGAAAACTTCATCATAAATCTTGACCAGTTCAGCTTCATACATCAGGCTATCCGAACCAACAACATCTGCATCACACTGATAGAATTCCCTGTAACGTCCTTTCTGCGGCCGGTCTGCCCGCCAAACCTGCTGGATCTGATAGCGTTTAAACGGAAAACTGATATCGTTTTGATGCATGACAACATATCTTGCAAATGGAACAGTCAGGTCATACCGCAGACCCCTGTCTGATATCGAGGATATCAATGCATTGGAATCCATGTTTTCCAGGGCTTCTTTATTGGCCTTTCTAAGGAAATCGCCGTTATTCAGGATCTTAAACAGAAGTTTGTCACCTTCCTCGCCGTATTTTCCTGTGAGTGTAGAAAGGTTTTCCATGACCGGTGTCTCAATAGGCACATATCCATAGGTTTTGAATACCTTTTTTATAACAGAAAAAATATACTGTCTTTTCTCTACCTGGACAGGAGAGAAGTCTCGTGTACCTTTCGGAATACCTGGTTTCATTAAAATGCAGAACTAAATTGCTTGAGGAATCGGACATCATTTTCAAAAAGTAGCCTGATGTCACTTATTTTATATTTTAACATGGCCTGCCGCTCAATACCCATACCAAAGGCAAAACCTGAATATTCTTTCGGATCAATACCACAATTGGTTAGTACATTGGGATCAACCATTCCACATCCAAGGATTTCCAACCATCCTGTTCCCTTGGTAATCCTGTAATCCACCTCTGTCTCCAAACCCCAATACACATCCATCTCTGCACTTGGTTCAGTAAATGGAAAATAACTTGGACGTAATCTGATCCTTGTATCAGGTCCATACATCTCTCTGGCAAAATACAGAAGGGTTTGCTTCATGTCTGCAAAGGATACTTTCTTGTCAATGTATAATCCTTCGACCTGGTGAAACTGGCAGTGTGATCTTGCCGAGATTGTTTCATTCCTATACACACGTCCAGGTGCAATGATCCTGATTGGTGGTTTCTGAGTGGTCATTACCCTGGCCTGAACTGAAGAAGTATGTGTTCTTAACAAGGACTCCGTGGAGTCCTTCAGGTAGAATGTATCCTGCATATCTCTTGCCGGATGATCATCCGGTGTATTCATCGCTGTAAAGTTATGCCAGTCATCTTCTATTTCCCTGTCTTCCTCAACAACAAATCCAATCTTTTCAAAGATATCGATAATTCGGTTCATAACCAGTGAGACAGGGTGTCTTGATCCTTTTGGATTAGGCTTTGCCGGAAGGCTTAGGTCCAGTCCTGAAGCTGAACTATCCTGGCCATTGGAAGTTATTTTGCTTTTAAGCTCATTAAATTTCTCTTCCGCAATTTGCTTTAATTCATTCAATCCCTGACCAAATGCCTTTTTCTGATCATTTTCCACATTTCGCATTTCAGCAAACATCGCTTTGATCACATTCTTCGATCCTAAAAAGCGAATCCTGAATTGTTCCAGTTCTTCAGCATTATCCGGCATCGAAGCCAGGATTTGATCTTTTACTTCTGATATTTTGTCAAATACATTCACTGTCTCTTGCTTGTATAATGCAAAGTTACATTTCTTTTCTTCATCATCAACACTACATTTTACATACTACCTGACAGTAATTTGTTTGGTCGTATCTTAGTGGGATTGTAATGAGCCTCACCGACATTCTCATATCATTCATTGGTGGATTCTGTGCCGGATCGATCAATACCCTGGCTGGATTCGGGTCAATCATCACATTAGCGATCTATATGGATCTGTTGGGATTACCGGGTCATATTGCCAACGCCACCAACCGGATCAATGTAATGGCCAGCAGTTCAGTCAGTACAGCCACTTTCTACAGATATAAAATGCTTGACCTGAATAAGTCGGGATGGCACTTGTCATTTATCATTAGCGGTGCATTCATAGGA